>JAZBOI010000150.1:0-5108 GCA_036351095.1 Bacteroidales bacterium
ACCAGGCTGAAAAGTAAGGATGTAATAAGTATGGCCTGGTATTTATTCAGTTCTATTCTTTCCAGTTCGACGAGGTTGTCTGCAATAAGCACCAGCATGATATACTGCTGGAACAAGCCCCACAGTGGATACAGGAAAAGTACGGGTATGAGACGCCAGTTAAGAATTTTTACCGAAGAATTTACATCACCCAGTATAAAACTGGCAACAATACAGATTATGAAGAAGGGAATCATAAAAAACAGTGTCTGACCGAAGCCTTCTTTTTTGAAGCCCCATTTAACCAGGATACCCCTGTCGTGAACATGCCTGTAGATTATGTATCCTATCCAGAAAAATATTACGCCGGTAATATAAAAGGCTACCATGTTGAGCCACTCCATCATAATAAATTTCAGGGCTGCCGTGACAATTATACCTGCCAGTTCAAAGGTGATATATCTTGATTCCCTGCTTTCAGGGCTTGAATGTCCCCTTATAACATCACCGTAATATGCATTTATGTCGCGCAATATATTCATGTGTATTTTCTTCCTTTTAAAGCATACCTGTTTGTGCATCTATACCCACAAAATACAGATCAAATCCCCCCTTTCCACCTGGCCGGTCTGAGGAAAAGATAAGCATATCCCAGTTCATATCGATTCCCTCATTGATAATTATCGGGCGATATTCATCATATGGTGAATTTATACGTGATCCGAAATTAACCGCTTCGCTCCACTGCTCATTCTGATAAAGAGAATAATACAGATCATAACCACCTTCCCCTCCGGGCCTGTCAGAGGCAAAGACCATCATATTACCATAGAGGTAAGGGCACATATCATTGTAGGCACCGGAAAGTGTTTCTTCCATATTAATCACCAGGCTTTCAGTATTAATAAATTCATCTATGACCTGGTCAATGTATTTTTCCAGTTGTACGGAATAGATATTAAAGACATCATTATCCCTGTCGGAACAAAAATACATAAGGCTGAAATCAATGTTAAAACATGGATACAGGTCATCATATGGGGAACTGAGAAATCCTATTTCCTGTCCGTCGTAAAAGTAATAATCCGTGGTATTATAGGTAAAGCCAATCTGGTAATTGCCCGTTTCATTACTTGCATACATAAAAAGGAACTTATAGAAATATTGGTTTGGTGTAGGGTTGAGCATATAATAGGGCCCCAGTTCGTTGCCATCAGTGTTTATTTTGTCAAGGGCATTTCTCAGAACACCAAACTCCTGCTGATATTCAGGCCATTCACTGTAGTCGTTAAGGACTGTTATCTCACCTGTAGTTTCTTCCGCTTTGATGATCATTGGTTCGTATATTATGTCAAAATCATCTCCCCCGCTATTACGCTTTGTCGAAAAGCAGAGGGGCATGAATGATCCATGTACTATGGCGCTAGTATTATAGTCGTCATATTCACTGTTGAGCTCTGCCATATTTACGGGTGTTGAAGGCAGGAAACCCACCGGTTGATTTTCACAGGGGGGGAGGCATGATTTGATTGTTAGTGCGAAGATTAGCATCAGCAGGGTCGTCCTGTTCATAATATTTTACTTTAATTTTTACTAAGGAGATCCAGTATATGGGGAAGAAAAATTACGAGCCCGACAATAATTGCAGCAAAGGCTGATATCAGTACGCCTGCAGCCAGCATATCCTTAATGTTTTTGATACGCCTGTCCTCTTCCGGGGAAACAAGATCACAGAGTTTCTCTACGGCTGAGTTAAGACTTTCGGCCACGAGGACAAAGCCAATAGTTAATATTATTATAAGCCATTCGGCAAAAGAGATATGCAGCAGTATTCCGGCAGCTATCACCACTGCAGTCAGCACAAGGTGTATCCTCATGTTGGCTTCATTCCTGACCAGCAGGCCGAGGCCCCTGAAAGCATGCCTGAAGCTCATCAGCCTGTTAAGCAGGCCTGGTGCTTTGTCTTTTCCATCCATTAATCAAGTTCTGTAATGTCGAGTCGCCTGAACTCCACTTCCGATCCTTCAGCCTGTATGGCTATCCGGCCCTGGCTTGCAGTACAGTCGAAGCCATGGTTGACAAGATCAGTGTTAACCCATACCATTATTTCATCACCTGTGCATTCAATAACCATGGTGTTCCATTCACCCGGCTCATACTCTGATCCATCGGTAAGGTTTTCTATGCGCCTGTTTTTGCCTTCCGACACACCCCAGGTTTCTTCGGGACCACGACGCTCCTCCATATTTTCCACTTTTATGTCTTCCTGTATGCACCAGAAATCACCTGCATTTTCATGCTGCATCTGTACTTCCAGTGATTTGGGGAACATACCATAAAGTGCCCTGGGCGTTGATGCATGCACCAGTATACCACAGTTGCCAGGCTCCCCTGTAAAGCGGTATTCAGCCACAAGCCTGTAGTTGCTAAACACCGAATCACTTATGAGGTGACCCCCGGGTGTTCCCAGGCTTACAAGCATTCCGTTCCTTACAATAAAGGGGTTCAGGGTATCCGGGTTATTATCCATTGCCGGTACATCAACATGCCATCCATTAAGATTCTCTACGGGGATGAGGCTCATTGTTTCTTCCCTTGTGCAGGATGCAAAAAAGATAAGGCTAAGAACCGATACTGATAAGATGATTGTCTTTTTCATACTCTCAATTTTTTTTATTTGATTCATTTATATCTATACCCGTCTTGTTATTTCACGGGAATGCCTTATTGCATTCTCAAATTCCTTATCGCCTATTAAAGATACGTTTTATCTCCGTGACCGTATTAATAAACAGGCAAAAACCTTGATAAATGAAACCCTGTAAAGGGTAATAAGCTTTGTGCTCTACTGTTTCAGTGCAGCCTTGCTGAACATATACTCGGGGATATCCTGGTTGAACTTAATATCGATCACTTTGAATTCCGTTCCATCACCCTGTTTCAGCACATCTTTATATATGATGGTCATGGGGTACCATCTCCCGTCCACTTTCCGGATATCACTCATGCTTGAGCGTTTAAGCAGTTGCCCGCTCTTGGCATACAGTTCCTCTTTCAGGGGTACATACTTTTCCTTGTCGATCCATACCCTGCGGCTGGCATAGGCGATGTCAGAGACCGTCGCCTCCAGGTGCAGCACCCATGTATCCCTTCCGTCAATCTCCTCGCTGCCCGTGACCCGGGCAGAATAGACATCAGTCAGCTTCCTGTCGTTCATCAGGTCTTCATAGGACAGGTCTGAGCCCATAACCGACTGCCTTAGCATATGCCCTGATATCTGTATTGTCCTGTCCGTTGAAGGTGAATAAATCCAAAGCTGGTCTTCAAGCTTAAGCATCTTGGTTCCCTGCTCACGTGGTGGTGAGAGGTATTCTGTAAATGATTTTTTATCACCCACGGTATATGACACTGACGTTATCGTCCTGCTGGCACGCCTGCCGTGTATTATCATCTGGGACTCCACCACCTGGTTGTCGGCGGACATGTTCCTGTCGACCCTGTCAATAATTTCATCTGCACCGGGCTGGCCAAATGAAGTGAGGGGAATGATTGCCAGTAATAATAATATAATTCTTTTCATCTGTTTAAAATTTTAAAATTACTTCGTGAGCTTGCAAGCTCGGTTCATGGTCGTTTCATCTGTTTTAAAATGGAATGTTTTGACCATTATTTCCTTTAAATCTATAGCGTAGTTAAGTTTCAAGTTCCTTGAACAGCCTTGCTGTCTGTCTTTTGTAAATTCCTATTCCGGCAAGCATGGTGCCGGCCACTGTCGACAGCAAACCGGGTATGAAGCCAATATAGAAGTCGGGTGGAGTTATCCTGGCCCTTACTACATTGGGCATCATTATTCCCGTTGTGGCATTTTTTGTAAACTCGCTGATATCAAGTCCGTATGTCTGCATGAGCCACGACAGCCCAAGCCCGATAGCTGTTCCTATTATTGTGCCTGCAAAACCTATCATTACTGATTCGATTATCATCGTCCTGTAGATATGTCCTTTTTCTTCTCCTATAGCCAGACGAATACCAACCTCCCCGTAGCGGCGCAGTCCACCCAGCAGTCCTGCATTCCAGAGCACCAGTGACATGGCGATCATAAAAACGATTGTAATGATTGTCGCCATGTTTCCTGTCAGATCCACAATTATTGACATTCCTTCCTGGTCTCTTAATCGCAGCATTACCGGTGCATATTCATCGTTTTCATCGCTGAATTTTTCCTCAAAGTTCCTGATAACAGGTGCGGCAATTTCATCCTCGTAATAGCCGGTATTGAAGAAACCCAGTATTTCACCGGCGGCATCATCCATTATCAGGGCATCCTGCACATCCTGGATGTCGGCGATAATGGTCCCCCTGTCGAGGGCTGTATTTCCAAAACGCACAGTTCCCGACACCCTGAAATTATGGATGGCCATGCCACCGTCCATGGTTGAGCCGATGAGTGTTACCTCTTTACCCGGATCTAATTCCAGCTTACGGGAGAAGTCCTCGCTGAGGAGTATCTCACCCCTGGACTCAGGCAACTGTCCCCTGACAAGTGATTTCTCCAGCTTGAGTCTTTCTGCCTCTTCAGAATTGCCGGACAGCAGATCGAGCCCCATTCCCATGGCCGGTCCCTGGCTCTTTGTTTCACCGTTCTCGTCGGGCACATCTATGAGACCGCCAAACTTTATCCGGCTTACCCATTCCATGTCCGGGAATTCGTTTTGCAGGTCCTCTTTCAGTTCACTCACTCCTATAAGGGCCAGGTCGTTGGGTGCCTGGTTCATATTCCCGGCATAGGCTTTGGTCACTACTTTAACGTGGCCGGTATTGAAGCGGGCTGTCTGTTCTATCATATCGACCATTATCCCGTTAATATAACCACGCATAAACACTGCCATCATCACACCTATAATTACCACTATCAGGGGGAGCAGGCTCCTGCTCCTGTCGCGAATAAGCCCTTTAAGTAAAAATCTTATCATTGTAATTTCCCCCTTAATGCTTCTGTTGGATTCATTTTTGCAATTTTTCTTGAAGGCCAGTAACTGACGATTGTTGTGGCCAGGAGTACAAGCACTGTAGTCCCTATTACCAGGCTTGCGCTGTAAACCGGGTACATGGTATCGGCCATGGCAAAG
>JAZBOI010000151.1:0-6793 GCA_036351095.1 Bacteroidales bacterium
CTGACAGGGTGGAAATGTACTACAGGGAGGGCGAATGGACAGAAGAAAAAACGGAGAGAGCAGTGATCGACCTCTGTCATAAACTGGATAAATACTCGCGCAACCTCACACTTGACGACCTCAGAAAGGACAAATATTGCTCAATGATCCCCGGCCTGGACAGAAAAACTGTTGATAAGGTGGTTGAATCTATAAGTGGGAAGATCAGGCAAGGTATCACACGGGAGGAGAATAAAGTAATATACCACACCGGGCCACATCATGATGATATAATGCTGGGCATTTTACCTGCATGCATGCGGCAGGTACGTGTAGCAAGCAATGACGTACATTTTTGCGTTCTTACATCAGGCTTTACTTCCGTTACCGACCAGTTCATGGAAAATATACTGGACGATACCCTTAAACTGCTTGATGAGGGGCAGATACAAATGATTTTTTACCCTGATTTTTTCAATGGGGGTTATAAGATAAAATGGTATAAGGATGTCTACCATTACCTCAACGCCACTGCACAACACAACTATGCCGGTATGAGACGGGGCATATGCCACAGGGTGGTCAGGGGCCTGGTGGAAATATGGCACCTCGAGGATAAACAGCAGATGATCGAAGTCATTAACGTGATCATTAAAACATTACGTACTTCATACAAGGGTAGTAAAAGCCCGGAGCAGATACAGAAACTGAAGGGCATGGTGCGCGAATTTGAGGAAGAGCTCGTCTGGGCCCACTTTGGTGTTCCCATAAAGAACATACACCACCTGCGCCTGGGATTCTATAAGGGAGATATATTTACCGAACAACCGGAGCATGAGCGCGATGTGGAGCCTATACTTAATCAGCTCCGCCAGTTAAAGCCCGATATCATCAGCCTTGCACTCGATCCGGAGGGAAGCGGCCCCGATACACACTATAAAGTGCTGCAGGCTATAGCTTCCGCTGTGAAAGAATGGGGCAGGGAAAAGGACCTTACTGAATTGAGAGTGATGGGTTACAGGAATGTCTGGTACCGCTTCCACCCGGCTGAAGTGAATACCATCATCCCGGTGTCACTAAATTCAATGGCCGTGCTCGAGAGTTCATTTGAAAAATGCTATGGAAGCCAGGTTCATGCCTCTTTCCCGAGCTATGAATATGATGGCAAATTCAGTGATCTTACAAGAAAAATATGGGTTGACCAGCTTAAGCAGGTTCAGCTGTTGACCGGGAAGGGTTTTTTCTATGAAAGTGAGCTGCCGATTTTGAGGGCTACACACGGACTGGTTTATGCCAAAGATATGTCAGCCGATGAGTTCATTGCCATGGCAAAGGATCTGGAAAAAATCATGGAAGCAGCCATATTTTAATTAAAAAGGATGCAGCCTTTTTACCACTGCGCAGAACATTAACTTGCACTGATCGATAATTTATCTATATTTATCCCGTTTTAGCGTACCAAAAACCTAAGCTATGAAAAAGATTTTCTTAACATTAATTGCCATTTGTCTTGTTACAGGACTTATGGGAGGCGGGCTGGTTACAAATACTAACCAGAGTGCCAGCTACACGAGAATGATGTGCCGTGATGCCACTGTAGGTGTTGATGCAGTGTATTTTAACCCGGCAGGTCTGACAAAACTGGGGAATGGCCTCCACCTGTCAGTCAGTAACCAGACTATCGGGCAGACAAAGACCATTACCAGTAATTTTCCTTTCCTGGGAGGTGAAAAACCTGTCGAATATACAGGCGAGGTTTCAGCACCCCTGTTTCCTTCGATTTATGCTGCTTTCAAACTGGGTAAGTTCGTGATCTCAGCAGGCTTTAACCCCATTGGAGGAGGTGGCGGGGCCGAGTACCTCGGTGGATTACCGTCATTTGAAATGCCAATTTCAACACTGGTTCCTTCATTGCAGAGTCAACTCCTTGAACTCGACGCAGGAGTACAGCTGGCAGGTTACCCTGACCCGATGTTCCGCAATGTGCAGGCATACAGTGCAGACATTACATTTACCGGGAGTTCAGTGTATTACGGAACCCAGGTGAATTTCTCCTATGAAATAAATAAAATGATATCCGTGGCACTCGGAGCAAGGTATGTGATGGCAAAGAATACATACCAGGGGGCTGTGTCAAATGTGACGATAACAGCATCCCCTGATGCCACAACGGGTATTCCCGCACCTTACACTGACAGCCCCGGCAACTACCTGAGGACAATAGCCAGCCATCCCTATGCTGCAGCGGCCGGTGCCGCAGACCAGCTGAACATGACCGCTGCCTACCTTGATGCAGCCACAAACCTTGAAGCTGATGTGGAGCAGTCAGGAAGCGGTATAACACCCATAGTAAGTGTTAACATATCACCAATCGATATGCTTAATATAGCAGTTAAGTATGAGCACAAAACAAAGCTGGAGCTCGAAACAACTGTTATTGACGGTAAAGATGCAGGCGGAATGTATGTCGACGGCAGGAAAGTGGTGGCTGATATGCCTGCCATGCTTTCTGTTGGCGCCTCGCTGAACCCTATGGACAAGATACTTGTGTCTGCAGGGGTACATTATTACTTCGACAAGAATAATGACTATGACGGAAATCCCAACCAGGATATTGAAATGATAGATAATAATTTTATCGAATATGCACTGGGTGTGGAATACAAGCTCTTCGGACCACTGAGCGTCAGTGCCGGGTACCTCGGCACACAGACCGGTGTTAATGATGAATACCAGAGCGATATCCGCTACAGCCTTAATACCAACACCTTTGGCGGTGGCGTAAAACTGTCGCTTACACCTCTTATCGATATTAACCTGGGTGCCTCAATGACAATGTACGACGAGGGAAGTAAGACCTATAGTTACCTCCTGGGAGAAATACCTGTACCTGTCACTGAAACCTATGATACCTCAACATGGGTCGTAGCCGTGGGCGTCGACCTTAACTTCTAAGATTGTTTGCAGGCGTGGGCCATGCAGCCCACGCCATGCAACCATCGCTTCCAAAAATTTGTCATACCAGCATGAAGAAACTCGTTTTTATAGTGTTGGTGTGCCTGCACTCAGGACTTTTTGCCGGGGGCCTGGTAACAAACACCAACCAGAGCGCCATGTTCACCAGGTTCCAATGCAGGGATGCAACAATAGATATTGATGCAGCTTATTATAACCCAGCCGGCCTCGTGCATTTCAGCGACGGATATTTCCTGTCTGTTAATAACATGTCAATTGGTGAAGTATGGAAAATTGAGAGTGATTACGAGAATTTCACTGATGCCAGTGAGGAATTTAACGGCAGGGTGCAGACTCCTGTATTCCCTTCTGTTTACAGTGTGTACAAAACAGGGCGCTTTGCTTTCTCCGGCAGTGTAAATATAGTATCAGGCAGCGGGACAGTAAATTATAAAAATGGCCTGCCATCCCTCGAAAGACAGGTGGCCGACCTGGTACCATATTACCAGAATTACCTTGATACTCTTATCGCAGGTGATATTACAGATTATGAAATTAATGCAGAATTCAGCCTCAGATCCTACTTCCCGGGTTTACAGTTCAATGTGGCCTACCTTATTGACAGTTACTGGTCAGTGGCCGCAGGTATGAGGATCGTGAGAGGGAAGAATCACTATAAGGGAAGCATAAACAGTATCAGTGTGAGCGGTACCAATGTTGACGGTGTTTTTGAGAAGGACCCCGTTGAATATCTAAGGACAGTGGCCGAAAATGCCTCGGAACCCACGGCTAACGAACTGAATAACATCGCGGATAATTTAGAAGACCGTATAACAAGGGAAATAGATGCTGTTCAGCTGGGCTATGGATTTACCCCGGTATTAAGTGTTAATTACGCCCCTTCTCTCTATACTAACTGGGCTGTGAAATATGAATTCAAGACAAAACTGGGACTGACAACGGATATTCCCGATCAGCTCAGGGATATAGTTATTATTGATGGTGATACAGTCCTTGTCGATGGTGCCGAGGTGGTGTCTGATATACCTGCCATGCTATCGCTTGGACTGACAAGGAGGCCATCTAACAGGTTTATGTTTTATGCCGGGCTACACTACTACTTTGATAAGCCTGTCGATTTTGACGGCTTCGGATCCCTCAGCATGGAGATGATAGAAAAGAATTCCTATGAACTGGCTTTCGGTGCTGAGTATAAACTCGCAAATGCCCTGAGAATAAGTGCCGGCTGGCTACTCTCACGCCCGGGAGTGAACAAACAATACCAGGAGGCAACCCGTTTCAGCCTGGCCTCAAATACACTGGGCGGAGGAATAGGCTGGCGCGTGTCAGATCTTATAGATTTTAACCTCGGGGTATCATATACCCTCTATAAAAGGGATGAAGTTGAATATGAACGTACTTCTGAAACACTTGCGCGAAGCACCGATGTGAAAGAGTATTATGATAAAAGAACCTTCGTAATAGCCCTGGGAGTGGATTTCCTCTTTGGTGAGAACTGATCCTCTGAGTGAAGGGCTCCTACAATAACTGGCCCCAAAAAAATTCTCTTTTTACTTCTGCCCTTTAATACCTAACTTGTGGTGCTTATTCATTTTCAAAGAAAGGATATATGAATACTTTTTCAAGATCGCTAAGGACATGCCTGCCGGGAATATTGATACTGGTTTCATTGCAGGGCTATGCACAGGAAATTGTTAAGCCGAATTACGGGCTTAAGAACCCTGAGACAATAGAAGTGGTAAGGGTGAGGATAAGCGCTGATCAAACACTGGTCGATATGAGTATACAGAACCGGGTAAGGGGTGGTTACTTCTGTATTGATGAAAATACTTTTATAGAAAGTGCCGGTGGAGAAAATTTGAAACTCGAGAAAGTGAGCGGCCTGCCACTCTGTCCCGATATGCATGAATTCAGCTCGGTGGGTGAGAAAGTATATTTTACACTTGTCTTTGATAAATTGCCTGAAGATACACCCTGGTTTGATATAGTTGAATATTGCAGCGATAACTGCTTTTCAATTCTTGCACTTAACATGGATGAGAAAATTAATGAAAGAATAAATGCCGCGTTCAGTGCAATGGACAGGCTTGACCCTGTGGAAGCCATACGAATATTCAGGGATATGCTTCCCGGTATGCAGGCCTCGGGGCACGGACTCACAGGATCGGTGTACCTTAACCTCGTTGAACTGCTGGCTGCCAATAACAGGGATGATGAACTGCAGAAACTCGTTTCCGGATTCAAAGCATCACCCATGCCCCATAAAGAACGCTACCTCGAAATCCTAAGGGCAATGGGCTACTGAGCCACAAAGCTACTAAGCCACCGCAAAAGCTATCCACCGGTTAACCGCGACATCGGGCAGGCGCACCGGACAACCTGGCTACAAAGCTGCCTGACACAGGACAAGCGGTAAACATATGATAAATCGCATATATTTTTTTATAGCAGGAATGCTTTTTCTGATTATCTTCGCATACTGAAAAAAGTGAATAAACCAAAATAAGAAGAATTATGATGAAAAGAATACTGGGTCTGGCTGTTATGACAGCATTATTAATGGCATGCGGCAATACTGCCGGTGACAGTTCAACTTCTGCCGAAGCTGATGACGCTACTCAAAGTGTTACCTTTGCCAGTGTTACAGAAAACCCCGATCAGTACATTGGAAAAGAAATAACACTCGAAGGCAAGGTTGTACATGTTTGCATGCACAGCGGTAAAAAAATGTATATCGTAGGCGAAGATCCCGATATAAGATTATTCATATCGGCAGGTGAAGAAGTGCCCAAGTTCCCGATGGAATTGCTTGGCAGTGAAATTACTGTTACCGGTGTGTTTGAGCAGATCGAACAGGGTGCAGAAATGGAATCAGAACATGCAGGTGAAGAAGGTGAAGACTGTGAAACAGAAGCAGCAATAGCCAAACAACCTGTTCTGGCTGATATGGTGCTTAATTATAAAGCCCATACCCTTAAATAGAAGAAATTTTATATTTTTGCGGAGGTCAGGCAGTGCCTGGCCTTTTTTAATTATATATTATGAAACTACGTAAGCTCAACCGGGTAACCCACAGGGATATAGGCTATCTTATTACAGGAATGACAATAATTTATGCACTTTCTGGAATAGCCCTTAACCATAAGCACGACTTTAACGCTAACTATATAATTGACCAGCGTACATTCACCACTGATATTAAGTTTACACGCGATTCCACCAACGAGGAAAAAGTGTACAGGCTCCTCGAGGAGATTGGTGAAACAAAGAGCTACAAGACATCCTATTATCCAACAGGTGACAAGCTTACGGTCTTTCTCATAGGTGGCTCGGCCATTGTGAATACGGAAACCGGAGAAGGTTACGTTGAAAGGATAAGTAAACGACCCCTGTTCTACCAGGTAAATTTCCTTCATTATAACCCGGGAAAATGGTGGAAGTGGTTCAGCGATATTTTCTGTGTTGCCCTGATAGTCGTTACTGTAACCGGGCTGTTTATTGTTAAGGGAAAGAACGGTATAACACGCCGCGGAGCTGTACTAACAGCTATAGGTATTATCCTTCCCCTCTTATTCCTTTTTATTTACTGAGATCAATTGCTGTCCTGCTTTATTGCCTTTATCCCGTAGCGGGCATTTATCAGTTCGGCGGCCCGGCTGATCTTTCGTTTTCTTTCACACATTTATTTCTATTCTGCTTTCTGCTTTTATCCCGTAGCGGGCATTTATAAGTTCTGCTGCCCGGCTGATCTTTCGTACTCTTTCGAATATTCTTTGATAACCAGCTTTAAACTGATTATCAGCCCGGCTATTGCAAACTTCTGGACAAGGGGGCAAAG
>JAZBOI010000152.1:0-5694 GCA_036351095.1 Bacteroidales bacterium
CAGGATTATTGTTGAAGGTAAGAAGGCCGGGGGACTGATCGCAGGCGACAGTGAATATCCTTCTGATGTTGTGGTAAGCGATTGTGACGTCTTTCATCTCTATAAATACCTGATGCCCGGCATCAAAGCTCCCTCGGGGACGAGGAAAAAGAGGCTGTCCTCTTCAGCAATAATATATTACTGGTCTATGGATATTGATCATCCTGACCTGGAATTACACAATATCTTTTTTGCCTCCGACTACAGGGAGGAATTCAACTGCCTCTTCCGCAGGATGACCATGTATGATGATCCCACGGTCTATGTATTTATAAGTTCCAAAGTGGTTAAGCAGGATGCCCCGCCGGGTAAGAGCAACT
Source organism: Bacteroidales bacterium (assembly GCA_036351095.1). Lineage (GTDB taxonomy): Bacteria > Bacteroidota > Bacteroidia > Bacteroidales > VadinHA17 > UBA9300. Next base: position 360 of record JAZBOI010000152.1, read on the forward strand.
TCTTTGTGATGGTTAATGCGCCGCACGACAGTGGCCAGGACTGGGATGAGCTGGTGCAATCGACAAAGCAGAATATAATCAGGAAGCTGGAAGGAAGGCTTGGCATTCCAATAGCAGGCAGGATAGAGCATGAGTTTATCATTTCGCCGCCTGAACTGGAAAAAAACACTCTTTCAACGGCTGGAGCTCTTTATGGCAACAGCTCAAACTCTGCCATGTCCGCCTTTATGCGCCACCCAAACTTCAGCAGCAGGATAAAAGGGCTCTTTCTCACCGGCGGCAGCGTGCATCCCGGGGGAGGCATTCCACTCTGCCTGGCCTCTGCAGCCATTGTGGAAAGAGAGGTGATGGACTACTTAAGTGCCCTAAATAAGTAAGGATATGAAGGTAAAAGCCAGGCTACCGGAACAGGATAAAATACGCTCCTTCCTCCTTTCATGGTATATAATAGGATTTGCCGGTTTTGCCCTCACCTATACCTATGACATCTTCCGCCAGCTTATTTCATTGTCAATACTCCTTTCAGTTATCCTTCTCCTGCTCTATCATAAGAACTGGAGCCCCCAATTTCTGAGCTCTGCCTTTATCATCATGGTCTTCGGATGGCTGGTTGAACTGATAGGAACCAGGACCGGTTTCCCTTTCGGCCATTACTATTATACTGATCTTCTCTTCCCCCTGGTGGCAGGTGTGCCCCTGATCCTTGGTCTCAACTGGCTCTTTCTCGTGTATTGCACTTTTATTATAAGCTCTTACATCCCTGTTCCCAAAAGCATCCAGGCCCTTGCAGGAGCGCTTCTTATGACGGGCTATGACCTCCTCCTTGAACCTTTTGCCATCCATACGGGTATGTGGCTGTGGGAAGGGGATAAGGTTCCCCTGTCAAACTATGTAGCGTGGTTTGTACTGTCCTTTGTTTTTATCAGGCTTATGTATATCAACCCACCTGAAAAACAAAACAGGCTGGGTATCCATCTCTTTATATACCAGTCCGCTTTTTTTGCCGCCCTGGTTCTAAGCTGGAAACTGATGAGCCTATGATACCTGCACGGCATACACGCTTCCATACAGCCTTCTTCAGGTTTTATTCAAAATACCTGATGAAGAATAATTTCCGGTCTGTTGCCTTTGTTGACGACCCCGGTCCCACCGGGAAAGCACTGCTTATAATCGGCAATCATTTCAGCTGGTATGACGGCTTCTTTATGAATTATTACAATGACCGGGTTCTGAAGAAGATCTTCCATGTGATGATGCTCGAGGAACAGCTCAAAGGGCGAATGTTCCTCAATAAAACAGGAGCCTTTTCCATTAAGCCGGGAAGCAGGGACATCATGGAATCGCTTCGCTACAGTTCTCAGATACTGGCCAATCCGGACAATATGCTCCTCATGTATCCCACCGGCGAAATACAATCATCTTATATCAGCTCCTTCAGCTTTATGAAAGGGCTGGACAGGATACTGGAAGGAAATGATCCGGAAATACGTTTTTATGCCTGCCTCATAGATTATTTTTCCGGAAGGAAGCCGGCGGCATGGATATATTTTCATACTCCCCCGGATGAATACCGTGACACTCCTGGACTGGAAAAGGCATATAACGAATTTTACCGGGCCTGCATCCCCAGGCAAAACGCTTACCGCCGATGATAAGAATAATAAGCATCACAGCGCTGGTTTTTGCAGGGCTCCGCCTGCTTGTTGCCCTTGTCAATTATTTGTTCAGGCCCGGGAAAAAGCCGGGAGTAGACGTGGAAGAATTGCCTGTATCCGTCCTTATCCCTGCCCGGAATGAAGAAAATAATATTGGGAAGCTGCTGGACCAGCTGGGCAGCCAGGATTATCATAACCTGGAAATAATAGTCCTGGATGACAGTTCGGATGACAATACCGCGGCTGTTGTCCGTGAAAAGATGGCTGCTGACAGCAGAATAAAGCTAATTGAAAACGACCATGTCCCAGGGGGATGGTCAGGTAAGAACCATGCCTGCCACCTGCTGTCACGGGAGGCCGGTGGAAAATATTTTCTTTTCCTTGATGCAGATATAAGCATCAGGGGCAATATCATACCTGCCATGCTGCACTACCTTGAGCGTCATGGCCTCGTACTGCTTTCAATCTTCCCTAAACAGATAATGCGCTCTTTCGGTGAACGCATCACCGTTCCTAATATGAACTGGATACTGCTGAGCCTGCTCCCGTTGCTTATGGTGCGCCTCAGCAAAAGGCCGTCCCTCTCGGCTGCCAACGGTCAGTTCATGCTTTTCGATGCTGCTGCCTACCGGAGCCTGAGACCCCATGAAATGGTAAGATCATCCCTCGTTGAGGATATTGAAATGATGAGGAAATTAAAAAAAATGCGCCCCGACAGTGGGAGGAGAAGGTCGCTCCGTAACAGGTACAAAACAGCTGTGCTCACCGGCGACGACAGGATATCATGCAGGATGTACGCCGACTTTGACCAGGCGGTGCACGGTTTCAGCAAAAATGTCCTGCACTTTTTTGGAAACAGTCTCCTGTGGACTTTTATTTTCCTCTTTCTCACAGGCCCGGTAATATTCATCATCCCTTTCTATTCACTGCCTTTCGCCCTTATTTACCTGCTGGCAGGAATATTGACCAGGGTACTTATATCACTCACAAGCAGGCAGAACATAGTACATAATACAGTACTTGCTCCCCTGCAGCAACTTTCACTCTGGTTCATTGTTTATAAAGCAGTAAAAATTAAATTCGCAGGTTCATACACATGGAAGGGACGACAGGTAAAGACATGAAAGACCTTATTAAACCATACCGCTTATTTTTGGTGCTGGTACTTGTATTTTCCTCCCTGACGGGCGTGGCCCAGGACATATACACGTACAGGTCAAGAATTTATGATTCCTATGCCCGGGGCGAAATGGGCGGGTGGAGACTTACCATTGAAGAAATGGAAAAAGAATATGACAGGTCCGGAAGCATGGAACTGCTCCATGAACTGGTTCTTTCACAGTATGGCTTTATTGGTTACTGCCTGAAGGAAGACATGAAAAAAGAAGCTTCTCACCACCTGGAAAGGGCCGTGGCCAATCTTGAAATACTCAAGGGTAACAGGCCTGGCAGCGCCGAACTGATGGCCCTGGAAGGCGCATTTATGGGTTACGAGATGGGCATCCATAAGCTAAAAGCCATGGTGCTGGGACCAAAGGCAAAGGAAAAAATTGACGGTGCGGTGGAAAAGGACCCCGGTATCGTAAGAACCCTGCTTGAAAAAGCGAACCAGCTGAATTTCTCACCCAGGCTTGTGGGGGGCAATCGTGAAGAAGCCATTGAATATTATAAGAAGGCTGTCCGGCTAATCGAAGCTGATACCGAAAACCTCAGGAAAAACTGGATTTACGTCAACACGGTGGTCGTGCTGGCCTTTGCCTATGAACAGCTGGGCAATAATTCACATGCATGCGCCCTGTACGAAAAATTAATAGAATACGACAGTAATATTAAGTGGGTAAAAGAGGATCTTTATTCCGGCTGTACGGACAAATCACAGTCACTTCAGTAAGGTATCAGGGCAATAAAATAGTATAAAACATATAATTACATGAAATTGCTTAACTTTGTACCGGCAATAGCCAGGAATTAAAGGCATGGATATTGCAAGGTATCAGGTAAGGATTTATGAGGCAAGAGTTATGAGGGAAACAATGAAAACACAAACAAACAAGACATTCCGGTCGGTTATACTGGAATCAGCATCCATGTATGCGGATAAGCATGCCCTTTCATTTGTAGGAGAAGAGGGATATACCTACTCGGACGCTTTTAAGAGGACGGAAGCCCTGGCTGCTTTCCTTGAGAAGCTTGGTATATCAAAGGGCGATAAGGTGGCTCTGATAGGACCTAATTCGCCGGACTGGGTAATCAGCTATCTTGCTGTCGTATACCTTGGTGCCACTATTGTTCCGATATTGCATGATTTCTCCGCGGAGGAGGTTCAGAGCATACTTGAACATTCAGAGGCCAAAGCCATTATCACGGATAAAAAAACAGACGCTTCAATTGAAAATTATCCCGCAAACCTTCAATATGTAATAAGCCTGGACGATTATTCATTTATGAGGAACACCGGTGGGAAAATTGCATTTTCGGAGAATGACAAACCGGCCCTTGAGTCTGAGATTGATGCCGATGACCTGGCAGCCATCATTTATACCTCAGGGACAACAGGGAATTCCAAGGGAGTGATGTTAAGTCACAGGAATATTATTACCAATGCCCTGATGGGTAAAAAGCTTCAGCATATTGATGACGGCGACAGGTTTCTTTCCATCCTTCCACTTGCACACACTTATGAAAATACTGTTGGGATGGTGATACCTTTTATCAGCGGTTCATCGATATATTATCTCCGCAAGCCGCCAACAGCACCAGTCTTACTGCCGGCCCTCAAGGCTGTCAGGCCGACAATAATGTTGTCTGTTCCACTGATTATCGAAAAAATATATTTTAACAAGATCAAGCCTGCTTTCACTGACAAGGCAGCCCTGCGGATAATCTATAAATTGCCCCCGGTAAGAAAATTGCTTAACCGTGCAGCCGGCAAAAAACTTATGGAAACCTTCGGCGGCGAAATTATTTTCTTCGGTATTGGCGGTGCTAAAGTCAATCCTGAAGTTGAGCGCTTCCTCTTTGAAGCTAAATTCCCCTATGCCATAGGTTACGGTCTCACGGAGTCAGCCCCGCTTCTGGCAGGCATGGCACCGGATAATGCCAGGCTTTATTCCACCGGTCCGGCCTGTGAAGAGGTCGAACTGATCCTCAATGATCCCGACCCGGCTACAGGCGAAGGAGAAATATGGGCCAGGGGCCCCAATATCATGAAAGGATACTATAAGAATCCTGAAAAAACAAAAGAAGTGCTTACAGAGGACGGCTGGCTCAGGACAGGCGACCTGGGGGCCCTCGACAAGGATGGCTTCGTCTTCATCAGGGGAAGGCTCAAAACGGTTATAGTGGGAGCCAGCGGTGAAAACATATACCCTGAAGAAATTGAATCGATGATCAACACCTTCAGGCATGTGGCAGAATCGCTTGTCATTGAAAAAGGAGGCAAGCTGGTGGCCATGGTCCATATCAACAGGGCTGAGCTGGAGGAAAAATACCGTGACCTCAGGGACGACCTGACACGTGTTGTTGAGGAAAAAATTGAGGAGATAATAACAGAGCTGAACCACCAGGTTAACCAGCGCCTTAATAAATTCTCACGTATCAACAAGTTTGTGGTACAGCCTGTCCCCTTTGAGAAAACACCCACACGCAAGATCAAGAGGTACCTCTACGCCTGATCCCCC
>JAZBOI010000153.1:0-2442 GCA_036351095.1 Bacteroidales bacterium
AAATTATTATTGATACAAATATAATAATCCATTAATAACTATCCTAAAAGAATTTCTCATAAGAATATTAATTACGCCTGTCAGCACCCCACATTAATTTATTTCTCAATGTGCTGAAGAAGTCCTGACCCTCCACATTGATAGTCTTTATAGTATAAGCTGACTGCCTGATAACGAGCTCCCTGAAGAAGGGAAGGCGCACCGACCTGAAATCGCAGGTCACCAGGTATTCCGGGCTTCTTCCTTCCACTTCCAGGCGCAGGCAGCTCTTGCCGGGAAGCACTATTGGTCTCACACTGAGGTTGTGAGGTGAAAGGGGCGAGATAATGATGCTCCTGTCGGCCGGTGTCAGTATGGGCCCGCCCGTGCTCATGTTATAAGCCGTTGATCCCGTGGCTGTTGATATAATCAGGCCATCCGACCAGTAAGTGTTGAGGTAAAGATCATCCACGAACACATTTACCCTTATCATGTTAAGATCAGCTTTCTGAATACTTATATCATTGAGCGCCACATTTGATGAACCCATTACACCTGATGGTTCCACAAGCTCTATAAGGTGGCGATCGATAAGTGTAAACTCACGCCTTACGATTTTTTCGAGCGAGGCGGCTATGTCATCATGGATATTGGCAAGAAAGCCCATCCTGCCCGCATTTACACCGGCAATAGCTATGCCTGAATCCCTTACCTGCAAAACTGTTTCAAGGAAAGTACCGTCACCTCCCACGCTAAGTACAAGATCAGGCTTAATATCCTCTGTGTATAAATTCCTGAACATCGTGCATATGCCCGGCTTAACAAGCCTTTCAAAGTTTTTATGCAACAATACCTTTATCCGGTGGGTTTTGAGTAAGGCTATGATATTGTCCAGGAACTCAGCAGTGGGTCCACCATTATCGGATCCGAAAATTGCAATTTCTTTAAGCATTATTCAATTATCAATTTAAATATCCAGGTAACGCATGAAAGAGTCGAAACGATCGGAATAGAAATTATCCATATCGTCCTCCTCACCATGCCAGGCAGTCACTTCATATTGAAAACGTTCAAAAGTTCTGATTACAGGCATCAGGTTATTGGTGTTGAGTTTGAGAGTAACCTCCATCCTGGTTGAGTCGGGAGGCGACGAAATATACAGGTTAAGTATCCTGGCATCATTGCTTTCGACTATCTGGGCTATCTGCGACAATGAATAATCATTCTGTAGTATGTCGAGGACAATAAGCCCGCCGGGTTCTTTAAGAGAGGACATGTTGGCCAGCTGTTCAATAAGGTCACTTACCAGTATCACTCCCTTGTAGTGATCATGGTCATCCAGAACAGGCACTACCGAGAGCTTAAGCCTCGCTGCCAGGCTTATCACATCAAATATGTGCTGGTCAAGCCTTACATAAGGCTTTATAAGGGATAGGTTATGATTACCTATGGGCTGCTCAGGATCATTCAGGTCGTAAATATCCGTATCTGAAATGAGGCCGAGAAAATCAAGGTTATTGACTATCGGCAGGTGAGAAATACGGAACACATCCATCCAGTTAAGGGCCTTCTGCCCTGTATCGGAGGTTCTCAGTTCGGATACCACTTCAGATATTAATTCTTTTGCCAGCACTTCCTGTAATAATTCGTTCAATTATATTTCAAAAGTAAGGAAAAAAATATTTATTGTTGTTTAATTCATTTCTTATATGAAAATTTGCAGCAGAAGAAGAATGTAAAATGACAAAATTAAGCGTAAATATTAACAAGATAGCCACCATAAGAAATGCCAGGGGTGGCAATATTCCCGATGTACACAAAGCTGCCATTGAATGCGAACGCTATGGTGCCGACGGGATCACAGTTCATCCAAGACCTGATGAAAGGCATATTACCTACAGGGATGTAAGGACAATAAGGCCTGATATAAGCACCGAGTTCAATATAGAAGGCTACCCCTCTGACAATTTTATTAATCTGGTGTGTGAAGTGCTACCCCACCAGGTAACTCTTGTCCCTGACCCTCCTGATGCGCTGACCTCAAATGCAGGCTGGGATACCGTAAAAAATGCGGATTTTCTCAAGGATGTGATCAGTGTGTTTAAAAATAAGGGTATAAGAACATCAATATTCATTGATACAGATATTTCAATGATAGAAGCAGCAGTCAATACCGGTTGCGACAGGATTGAACTGTACACGGAATCATACGCTTCAACATTTCCCGTGAACCCGGAAAAAGCAATAGAGCCCTTTGTGAAAGCTGCGAGGGCAGCAAGGGAAATGGGACTGGATATCAACGCCGGTCACGATCTCGACCTGGAAAACCTGAAGTATTTCTCCGAGAACATTCCATGGATAAAAGAAGTGTCAATCGGACATGCACTGATATCTGATGCCCTGTATTACGGTTTGCAGAATACAATCGGCATGTACAGGAGATTACTTGTAAAATCATAAGCA
>JAZBOI010000154.1:0-10754 GCA_036351095.1 Bacteroidales bacterium
CAATACTGAAATATTATACCTGGCACTGGGTGATTCCTATACTATAGGTGAAAGTGTTGAAGAACAACTACGCTGGCCGGTGCAGCTTGTGGAAAGATTGAGAGAGGATAATGTTAAAATTAATGATGCAGAAATTATTGCCAGAACAGGCTGGACCACCGATGAATTGATGAGGGCTGTCGATGCAGCAGAACCTGGGAATGAATATGACCTGGTTTCCCTGCTGATAGGTGTAAATAACCAGTACAGGGGTCGTGACCTGTCCAACTTCAGGGAGGAACTTGCAGAACTCATTGATATTGCGGTACGAAGTGCGGACAGTGTAGCGTCAAGGGTTATTGTACTGTCAATACCCGACTGGGGCGTGATGCCTTTTGCTGAAGGGAGAGACAGGGGTGAGATTGCAGGTGAGATAGATGCTTTTAATAGGGTCGTCAATGAAGAATGTAGCTATGCCGGTGTGAAGTTTTATGATATTACAGCTATATCAAGAAAGGCGGCCAATGATCCCTCCCTCGTGGCCGGCGACGGTTTGCATCCTTCAGGTAAGATGTACAGCATGTGGGTGGACCTGATATATAACGATGTTTACCAGCTTCTGAAATAAGATGAGTGACCGCTTATTTGCTATAGGAGATTCACACGGATGTTATGAGAGCCTGGAAACCCTTGTGCATGATGTTGTAAGGGCCGGCAAAAAGGATAAAATCATTTTGCTGGGCGATTATATTGACCGGGGTCCCGACAGTAAACCGGTACTGGATTTTATTATGACGCTCATGGATGAAGGATACGATGTAGTACCACTCAGGGGTAATCATGAAGACATGATGATAAAGGCTGCCCTGAGCCCGATGGATAATTATAACTGGATGCGTAACGGGGGCTATGAGACCCTCAACAGCTTTGGAGTGACATCAGTGGAGGAGATTGACAGCAGGTACATGGAATTTGTCTCTTCGCTGCCTTTCTATCACAGGGAAGATAAATTTATTTTCGTTCACGGTGGTTTTAATGACGATATACCCGATCCTTTTGAGGATACCTACAGTATGATATGGGAAAGGAGGTACGAATACCACTCGGCTGTTTTTAAAGACAAAACCATTGTACACGGTCACAGACCCCATGCACTGTCAGAACTCGAAGAGCAATTAGAAAAATCACCTTCTGTTATCAATATTGATACAGGTTGTGTTTATGGTAAGGAACATGGCCTGGGCGATCTGACCGCTATAGAGCTTCGCGGTATGAGACTTTATTCTGTCAGCTGCTGAAAACCCGGCCCCTTATCACTGGCTTTTAGCATCCTGTCTTTTACTGTATCCAGGTCGATGAATCCGTCTATAGTGTCAAGCCATATCTTACCATTATCCTCGACAAAGCCAAACATCCCGTATTTTACTCCAAGGATTGATTCATCAACCCTCTGCAACATCCTTACATTGTATAAAACTGAATATTCCTCAACCCTGCCTGCATCACCCCGGGAAAAAAGAATATCAACCTGTGCCCATTCCATGTCCGGGCTGACATCCATCAGGACTATATCCAGGTTTTCATCTTCCTCTCTTAATTCATTTTCTTCCAGTCCGGATTTATCGACCAGGATAATGCCCTTTCTGCATTCCGTATCAACATAGATAATACCTGCATCCGGTTCAGCACCTTCATATACATTCAAAATTTCTCCTTCTAACGGACCGGAGTGGACGGTTTTTCGGCCTGGCTCCGCAATCCCTTCACCTTCTGCTGCCAGCCCTTCATATTCCCCGGAAATCCTTTCACCCTCTTCTGCCACCCCTTCATACTCCCCGGGAATCCTTTCACCCTCTGCAGCCAGGCCGGTCTGCGGTTTCTTAACTCTTTCGCTGCTTATATATGATATCTCAGAAATGCAATTGTCAGCCCATTGAGAACCCTGGTAGACATCCTGTATTTCCAGCCTGATAAAAAAACTGAACCGGGGTATGGGATCACATGTCGGGCACAGTGCCTGAAGGTTTTCAATCTCCTTCCTGAAATCCTCAACAAAAAGGCTTTCTAGTGTATCTTTTGCCTGCATCAACTTATCCTCATCGAAAGGAATGTTAAAAGTCTGGGCACCCATAGTATCACCAAGTTCCAGGACTTTTGTTCCTGTAATAGACCTTAACCTGTAACGGGATGCTATTTCCGTATCATCACCCTCAAGGTAGAAGCCGGCATAGAGACTGACAATGAGGGTATGCGGGCGACTGTTCATTCTGAAGAGCCTGTCCGATTTCTGATACCCGCTGTGAATAATCAGCTTTTCAGGGAAGTTCTCACCTGCCCTGAATATAATAAATTCGCCTGTTCCCTGTCCTTCTGCTCCTTCAACCCAGGCCGTTGTTGTGTCATCATCAAACAAGCTGTGTCCACCGTATCTTCCCTGTCCCTCAAATGGATCCACCGGATCCAGCTCTGAACTCACAATGAAATGGATTAAGCTTTCATTTAGCTTTACTGCCCTGAAAAACATCTCTTCCCATTTAACATTTCCCTTAAGGCCTTCATTGTTAACATAATTGTGAAGAGCTGTGAACTGATCAGGCAGAAAGGCCGCTTGCTTAATATGCCCCGCCGGCCCGTTCGCGGGATAAACATCAGCAGGGAGCAAAAAATGAGAAGAAAACATAAATATAGCCGTCAGCTCTTTTAAATTCATCCTTCTAATTATTAAGAGATTATTAGTTGAAGCAATAAATGTAGAAAAAACCTTTCGAATAAGGAATTCCGGGGATGCCTTAAAAAAAATTTGGAATTCTCGAATAAAAGTGTATATTATATACATATGTTAATATTTGTCTGGATGAATTTCCGGGGTGTAAAGCTAAAATTGTGTTAATACACCTGGCAGCCGGGCGAAAAGAAAATTATTTATTGAATTATAACAACGGAGGAAAAGAAAATGAGAAGAAAAATACCCGCTCTATTTAGCTTACTGGTACCATTTATAGCATTGAGCCTTTTAGTTGCTTCATGTTCGAATAAACAATCAGAAAGAGAGGCACAGAAATTACTTGAGAAACAAAAGTCCTATATTGAAAGGAGTGAAGAATTGATTGAAGAATCAGTTGATGAGATACGGGCAATCAGAGACTCACTTGGAGCAACACAACAGGTACTTGAGCAAAGAAGGGAACAGGTTGAGGAAGATATTAAAGGCCTGGAAGAGGAACAGCTTGAATATGCTGAAACTCTTAAAGAAGAAAAACAGGCAGAGCTTGCCGAACAAAAAGCAAACCTTGAGGAAAGGCTGAAGGAGATAAATGACAGTATTGAACTCGTGAAGGAGAAAAGCGAGAACATAGAACAGAAGCAGGACACCCTGAAAATAAAGGAGCAGCAGCTTTCGGAGCAGAAAGCAGAATCAAAGGAAAAACTAATTACCGGTATTGATGAAATTGATAATCGCCTTGACGAGCTGGAAGAAGAGCGAATGGTAAAGGTGAATGAGATTGAGCTTAATGAGCAGAAAATAATACTTGCCGGAAAGAAAATTGAATTACTTGAGGATGAGAGAAATATTTACCTGAGAGAAAAAAATGACCTGCTCAAAAAGAACGCTGATGAAACTGAACTGGAGAAGTTTGATCTTAAAATAAGTGAAATAGACGCCTCCCTGAAGGAGGAACAGAATAAGATCAAAAGTGCTGAGAGCAATATAAACAGCCTGAAATCATGGATCAGCGACGCTGATGCTCTGCAGGAGAAACTGAGGACAATGATGGACTCAGAGTATGAAAGGGATAAAACAATCGCTGAATTTACCCTTGAAGAGGTGAAGAGGCTCGAAAAGGAACGCCAGGCACTGGATGAAGAGTTTGAGAATCTTAATCTTCTGAAGAGTGAACTTTCAGAAAAAAGAGCCGGGTTGAACAGCAGGATAGAATCCCTTGAAGAAGAGACAGAACTGGTCAGGAGTAAGGAGCTGTCAGAAATACTGGCCGGGATTTCCGAACTCGAATCCGAAGAGGCCCAGCTGGCTCAAAAGGAAAAGGAAATGATTGCTGAAAGTGAAACACCCGGACCGGCAATAGCAAGGGATGTTCTTGACTCAATGGAAAATTCCATTGAGATGAAAAGAAAAGAGATAGATAAACTGAGATCGGAAATCGCTGAAGATGAAGCACAGCTTGCTCAGCAGATGTCAGATATTGAGGCAGTAAGATCAAAGAATGTCAGGAATCTCTCCAGGACAGTATTGATAATCGTTTTGATAGCTGTTGTAGTGACAGGTGGACTGTACATGCTTGGAAGGCGAAGAAGAAAAAGTGCTGAAAAATAGAAGTGTGTCAGCATCACGATTTTAAAAATATTGAAATCCCGGTAGGGAGGCTCAGAAAAAAATAATAATTAAAAACATCTGGTTATGGCAAAGAAAGATACTAAAAAAGAAAAAATAAAGGATAAGGTGAAAAGCGAAAGTGAAAAGATAAAAGAAAACGCTGAAGAGAAGTTAGGCGATGTAAAGGAGAAAGCTGAAGAAGTTAAAGCCGAATTTGAGGAATCAGCTGAAGATGTAAAAGAAAACCTCAGGCAGGCAGGTGAATCTGTCTCCGAATCAGGCTTCTGGGAGGAAACAGGCGAGAATATTTCTGAAGGAGCAAGGATCGCCGGGGAAGAAGCCCGTAAAGTGGGAGAGAAGATATCAGCATATTCAGAAAGACTTTTTGGAAAAATAAAGGATAAATCATCCGAGGCTTTCAGATCGGGACTCGACCTGACAAAAGAGGGAGTGAACAGGGCCCAGGCTGCCGCGGACCGGCTTAAGGATAATATTGAGGTAAGCAGGCTTAACAGGCAGAAGAAAGAGGTGGCAACACAGCTGGGAATGAAATTTTACCTGGAGGTGAAAAACAATGATAACAAAGTTCCTGAAAATATTCTCAGGAAGAGAGTTTTTGTTTCTCTGCTGAAAGAACTTGAAAATATAGATAAACAAATACTGGATATTGAAAATGAATAAGATTAAGCTGAGACATATCATTGATGCAACAATAATAGCCTGGGTAATAATATGGCTTTATTATGGCATATTTAACTGGGATATTTTCATTATCAAACTCGATGCAAACCTGGGATTTGCAGTTATAGGATCTTATCCCTTTGTATTTTTCTTCCTGCTGGGATTAATATTCCTGATAGTGCTAAGATATTTCGATACGATCATTTCCATGCGCAGGCTTGGTCAGTATAAAGACCTGAAAAACAATATAGCTCTTCTCGAAAAAGATATCGAAGTTCTCAAACTGAGGGAGACGGTCTATAAAATGCAGTCTGAAGAGATGAGCAGAAATGATGCAAGCCTCCAGGCCCTGCATCAAAAGCTTGATGAATTGAGTTCCGGGAGCGACCGGGAAAAACATCAACCGCATGATCCTGATAAAAATACAGACCAGGGGGAGGCCTGATATCCCCCTCATGCATGTGGTAAGTTTAAATTACGACAAAATGACATTTTATGAAAAAATGTCATTACTTCCTTTCTGGCCCGGACAGAGACTATTTAGCCCATAATTATCTGTAAGACAGCATTATAGAGCAATCTAATACGGTAAAAACCTTATGATGGTATATAGTTTGTTGATTTATGGATGAAGTTAAGATGTCTAACCAAAAAATGAAGGAGGGTTAAGCTATGACACTCAGAAAATATGAAAACAGACAGTTTCCATCATTTCCTTCATTAATAGACAGATTTTTAGAAGGAAACCTGGTGGATTGGAATTTGTCAAATTTTGCAGAGCTCGATTCAACCCTTCCGGCTGTTAACGTCAGGGAAGATGAGAATGAAATAATCATTGACCTGGCAGCACCGGGATTGAAGAAGAGTGACTTTAACGTTAATTACGATAACGGAAGGTTGACAATTTCATCCGAAAAGAAGGATGAGAAGACTGAAAAAGATGGCGAAAAAATAACACGCCGTGAGTTTAGCTACCAGTCTTTTCAGCGTTCATTCAATGTTCCTGAAGAAATGGTGAATGTTGATAAGATAAAAGCCACATACACTGACGGCATTCTTCATGTTAGTCTTCCTAAACATGAAGAAATGAAGCCAAAGCCTTCCAAGGAAATCAAGATCTCTTAAATTACTGTTCTCCAGCCGGAGGACAATAATTGAAGCTTTACCGGTGAGCATATTTTAATGTTAACCGGCAAGTGGGCAGGTGTGGGCAATGCCCACACCACAAAAACCCATGATAACAAAGTCAGAGATTGTAAAATCATTAATAGGAGGAATTTAAGATGAAACGAATTGGAATACTGATAATATCTGCTGTACTGGGAAGTGCACTGACAATAGGATCTTTCCTGCTGTTTGATTTTGACCGGAGCCAGCAGGTAAAGGTACAGCACATAAGCGGGGCTCCCGTTGTAGGTGCTGCCTATACCGTAAATGATGAGGGCGATATTGTACCACTTGAGTTTACGGATGTGGCCAGGGACGTTATGCCTGCCGTGGTACACATAAAATCAACACAGGTGAGGAAGGTTGCAGGCGACCGGTACAGGAGCATACCTGATCCTTTCAGGCATTTTTTCGATGACGATATGATGGAACGTTTCTTTGGACCCGGTTATGACAACCCGGGACAACAGCAGCGTGGACTTGTTCCCCGTGTAGGGTCAGGATCAGGTGTTATCATTAATTCGGATGGTTACATTGTGACAAATAATCATGTTGTGGATAATGCAGATGATATAGAAGTTATCCTCAGTGATAACAGGGTATACAAGGCCACGGTGATAGGAACCGATCCTTCAACCGACCTTGCTCTTATAAAGATAAAGGAGAAAGGACTTCCTACCGTACCCTTTATTAACTCGGATGATGTTGAAGTGGGTGAATGGGTGCTGGCAGTCGGCAATCCCTTTAACCTGAATTCAACCGTTACGGCAGGGATTGTAAGTGCCAAGGCAAGAAATATTAATATTCTGCAGGACCAGAGCGCTATTGAGTCTTTTATACAGACCGATGCGGCCATCAATATGGGGAACAGTGGTGGAGCACTGGTGAACCTCCAGGGCGGACTGGTTGGAATAAGTACGGCAATAGCCAGCCCCACAGGGTCATATGCCGGATATGGTTTTGCTGTCCCATCCAATATAGTGTCAAAGGTTGTTGAAGATCTGATGGAATACGGATCGGTTCAAAGGGGTTACCTCGGGCTTATGATAAGAAGTGTTGACGGAAGCCTTGCCCTGGAAGAAAATCTTGATATCACCCAGGGTGTATATGTTGACAGTATCACAGCTGAAAGTGCAGCCGGAGAAGCCGGTATCAAAGTGGGTGATGTGATCACCGAAGTTGATGGCCAGGAAGTTAATTCATCAGGAGAACTCCTTGAGTTGATAGCACGTAAACGACCAGGTGATGAGGTGGATCTTAAAGTAGATCGCTCAGGTAAAGAAAGGAACTTTGATGTGATCCTGAGATCAGGGGAAGGAACTACCGGACCGGTAAAGACCGCACAGGTTGAGATACTTGATGAGCTGGGGATTGATGTGGAAGATATAGATAAGGCCACAGCCAGGAAACTGGATATACCCGGCGGTGTAAAGATTACTTCCATGTATCCCGGCAAACTGAGTAATACTACCGATATAAGAACAGGATATATTATTACAAAGATTGACGGTAAAGAAGTTACATCAAGAGATGAATTCATTGATATAATGCAAGGCAAAGAAGGCGGAGTGATGTTCGAAGGAGTGTACGAAGAATACCCCGGCGTTTATTACTATGCCTTTGGAATGTAAAGCCCTGACTGGCGACCGCACCATAAACCCGGGCGTTCATCTGAAATGAAGGGAAAAGAAAAAATGAGACACAAAAGAAAAATTGAATTAATATTTGTACTGCTACTTTTGCATCTTTCAGGCATTCTGACGGCCCAGTATTTTGGAAGGAATAAGCCGGGCTATAAAGAATTCGACTACAAGGTTGTTCAAACACCTCATTTCGAGCTATATCATTACCTTGAGAATGACAGCCTGCTTGATAAGTATCTTTCCTGGGCAGAGGAATGGTATGAGATGCATCAGCTCGTATTCAGGGACACATTCGACAGGAAGAATCCTCTCATTCTATATAATACGCATGCCGATTTCCAGCAGACCAATGCTGTCTCAAGCCTTATTGGAACTGGTACGGGGGGTGTTACCGAGGGCCTGAAGAACAGGGTGGTGATGCCATTTTCGATGACACTATCCCAGACCGACCACGTCCTCGGGCACGAACTAGTGCATGCATTTCAGTTCAAAAAGCTTTTAAGTGCAGACACTAGTAAGAATTACTCAGTCAGGAACCTGCCCCTGTGGATGATTGAAGGTATGGCTGAATATTTTTCAATAGGGAGTGTTGACCCGCACACTGCAATGTGGATCAGGGATGCACTTCTTAACGATGATTTCCCAAGCCTGAAACAGATGACAAGGGAAGCAAAATACTTCCCTTACAGGTTCGGGCATTCGTTCTGGGCCTTCGTGGGTAAGACATGGGGAGATACCACCATAATGCCATTGTTCGGGAAAACTGCCCAGTACCAGTATGAGACTGCCATCGATTCGGTGCTTGGTATGGAAAGCAGCACCCTTTCATCACTGTGGGAGAGCAGCAACAGGATGCACTTCGACAAATTTATCCGTAATGCCAGCAGGAAACCGGTAGGTAAAAAAATAATATCAGAAGAGAACGGGGGCAGGGTGAATGTCTCTCCATCAATAAGCCCTGGAGGGAAATATATTGCTTTCTTCTCTGACAGGGACGTATTCACCTTTGATATCTACATGGCTGATGCCCGTTCGGGTGAAATCATCAAGAAGCTTGCTGGAATAGTCAAAAATAATGACTTTGACGATTTTAATTTTATTGAATCGTCCGGGACATGGTCACCCGACGGAAAAATGTTTGCTTTTGTAATATTTGAAAAAGGGATAAGCAAACTGGCTTTTATTGATGTGGAGAAGGACAGGATTGTAAGGAAGGTGAAAATGGAAGGTGTTCCTTCATTTTCAAACCCCTCATGGTCGCCCGACGGCAACAGCTTTGTCTTCTCCGGTCTGGTTCAGGGTAAGTCTGATCTGTTTGTTTATGATATGGAGTCCGGAAATATTGAAAAGCTGACAGATGATACCCGGGGAAATATCCATCCTTCATGGTCGCCTGATGGTAAAAAGATTGTTTATTCAAGGGAAAATATAACTGATGACAGGGGCAAACGTAAATTCACCTATTCCATAGCGATAATAGATGCGGATACAAAAGAGGAAAAAATAATTGATGTTTTTCCCGGGGCAAAGAACCTTAACCCCGTCTTTTCGCCTGATAATAATTCAATTAATTTCCTGTCGGATGCAGACGGGTTCAGGAATCTTTACAGGTATGACCTGGCCGACAGTTCTGTTTACAGGCTTACCAATTATGCTACAGGAATAAGCGGCATTACACATATTTCACCTGCAATTAGCAGGGTATACAACAGTAATGTAATTGCCTATTCCTATTACAATAATTACAAGTATGAAATTTATATGGCAGAGGATGAGATGTTTGAGCCTGTAAGAGTGCCTTCAGACAGGATCGATATGAGGGCTGCAACATTGCCGCCGCTGGAAAGCCAGGCAAAACAGTTCATTGATAACAACCTGTATACCAGGGACTCTTCATATGACCTGCCGCGAGATTCAATAAATGATGTTCCCTATAAGGCAAAATTTAAACTTGATTATATATCCAATTCAACCGGTATGGGAGTGTCGACCAGCCAGTACGGGACTGTCATGCAGGGCAGTGTAAATATGATATTCAGTGATATTGTCGGTAATAACCAGTTGTTTTCTTCACTTGCACTGAACGGTGAGATATACGACTTCGGGGGATTGTTTGCATATATCAACCAGAAAGGAAAACTTAAATGGGGAGCATCACTTTCCCATATACCTTACAGGAGCGGATTCATGGATGTGGTGCCCGATACGGTAACAATACGTGATGATACAATACCGGCCACCAATATCAGGCTCGATTTTATCAGGCTGTTTGAAGACAATATATCACTTTTTGCATTTTACCCTTTATCACAGACAAGGAGACTGGAAGCAGGTGCATCTTTATCATGGTATTATTACAGGTGGGACAGGTTTAATCATTATTATTCCAATACAGGTTTCAGATTATTCGAAACACGAGAAAAACTGCCTGCCCCGGAAGGGGGTAACTACCAGCAGGTAAATATTGCATATGTTGAAGATAACTCGTTTTTCGGTATGACTGCCCCTATGGAGGGGCACAGGTCAAGATTGCAGATTACTAAATATTTCGGGGCAGTGGATATGTACACCGCCCTGGTAGATTACAGGAAATACTGGTACCTGCGACCATTGGGCATTGCATTCAGAGCCTATCACTATGGAAGGTATGGAGGATCCGGGCAAAACGAGCTGTTAACACCGCTATATCTGGGATATCCATGGTTGGTAAGAGGTTATGAAAATGTATCCCTCATAGGTAATAATTATAGTGTGAGTGAAGGTTCTTTCAATATCAGTCACCTCAGTGGTTCAAGGATTCTCGTAGGTAATATAGAGCTGAGAATTCCGATAACAGGAATTGAAAGACTGGCCCCAATCAAATCGCGGATCTTTTTGACCGACCTGAACCTGTTTTTTGATGCTGGTGTGGCCTGGAATAAAGGCAGTGAAATAAGTTTCGACTGGAACCC
>JAZBOI010000155.1:0-5532 GCA_036351095.1 Bacteroidales bacterium
CACTGAAAGGCATGGGAACGATAAGCTCGAAGCGTTCACGATATTTTTCATTATCCTTTTTCATATCCAGGAATACCTTTGCCACAAACCTGTCAGCTCCCTCCGCAATCGATGAAATAAGATGGATTGGTGAATTAGGATATTTTGCAGCAAGACCTTCGAACAATGATTCAAGCTCTTTCCTCTGCTCTACTGTTGTAATAATGTCCAGGTGACCAACGATACCTACGGTAATCGGGATTTTTTTTGACATCAACATAGGCTTTGACTTACTTATGGTACGCAATTTAATTAATACAGCCCAATCCCCCTAACCGGAACCAAATAAAAATTCTCTTTTAATCGTACACTGAATGAAATTGACATGCGATTATCATTCAGGCCAATTCATTATTTCACTTTCTTTTTTCGTTTTTTGTGCCTCAATTAGTAATTTCACCCGTCTTTACAATAATAAATACAGGCCGGAATATGATTCTTGAAACAAAACAGTTGAGTAAGTCCTATGGCCCTGTCAGGGCAGCAGAAGATATATCCCTGTCGGTTGCCAGGGGCACCGCTTTCGGTCTGCTCGGGCCGAACGGCAGTGGCAAGACAACCACCCTGGGTATAGTTATGTCGGTACTGAAAGCAGACAGGGGCTCATTCAGGTGGTTCGGGGAGGACCCTGCACCATCCACCTACAGGAGGATAGGCTCACTTGTCGAAGTGCCCACTTTCTTCAACTACCTGTCGCTCAAGCGTAACCTTGAAGTTATAGCACGCATCAGGGGTACAGACCTGCCCGATATAAACAGGGTGCTGGACCTTACGGGTCTGCTTAAAAGATCATCCTCGAGATTTGATACCCTTTCACTGGGGATGAAGCAAAGACTTGCGCTGGCTGCAGCCATGCTGGGTAACCCTGAAGTGCTGGTACTCGATGAGCCGGCGAACGGACTCGACCCTGAAGGGATTGCGGAGGTCAGAAAGATAATCATCGAACAGAAGAACCAGGGAAAGACAATCATAATGGCCAGCCATATACTGGATGAGGTGGAAAAAGTGTGTAACCATGTGGCAATATTGAAAAAAGGAAGGACGCTGGCTGAAGGCAAGGTTAATGAACTGCTCATAACAGATGATATCATAGTGATTGATTCGGATAATAATGAAGCCCTGAAGAAAGGTCTCCTTGAAAAGGGCCTGGTCAAGAGTGCCCTTATTAAGGATAAGGTCCTTGAGATAGTACCTGCCAGTGGTGTGAGTTCAGGCCATATTAATCGCTATGCTGCTGATAAAGAGATAATAATTAACCAGTTATATATACGAAAAAGCACCCTTGAGGAACAATTCCTTGAGCTGGTAAAATAAAAATGCGCAATATGAAGCGACTGATTCGGTTGGAATGGACCAAGATAGCGACTTACGGTTTTTTCAGGCTTGTACTGATACTTACTGCAGGCTTATTTTTATTAACCGTATTTGTTTTTTCCCGGATCGACATCTCGGTGCCGGGCTTTACATGGAGGAACCTGTTCAGGTTTCCCGACGTATGGCAGTCATTTGCATGGGTTGCCAGCTGGTTTAACCTCCTGCTGGCCATCCTGGTGATCACCATTGCCGGCAATGAGTTTGCCGGCAGAACATTGCGCCAGCAGGTAATGACGGGTCTGAGCAGGGAAGAATGGCTGGCAGGGAAAGGTATTCTTATCCTGGGCCTCGCCCTCTTCGGGCTTGTGACGGTTAGCCTGGCAGGGCTTATCTTCGGTTTTGTTTATACGAATGAGCTTTCGGCGGGCATGGTTTTCAGCAAAATGGGCATATTGCCTGTTTACCTGCTGCAGGCAGTGGGTTACATGGTGCTTGGACTGTTGTTTGCATCCCTGTTGAAGTCCAATGCACTGGCAATAATACTCTACCTCCTTTATTTCATAATGATTGAACCAATCATGAGAGGCTTATTACCATTGGAGGTAAGGCCATGGTTCCCCGTTAAAATAATAAGCCACCTGACTCCCATGCCGGAGATACTGCAGATAACATCAGGTGAGGAGCTGGGAAACAGTGCAATGACCTTTGAAAATATCGGTATAATGCCTCGCCAGCTGGACCCGGCATTAAACCTGGTCATGGCCCTGGCCTATATTTTACTCTTCGGTGCACTTACTTACATGGTGGTGAAGAAAAGAGACCTCTAACAATCCGGGCAGGGTCATTCAAAACGTAGAATTTTCATTTTGCCGGGCTGCGGGAAAAGAGACCTTTGATCATACCCGCCAGTCCGCTCACTGAGACATAGAAGGGATAAAGCAGATGGGCAGGCAGGAATAAAGACATCAGGTATCTTTTACCTCTCTTTGCTGCTATTGCTGCAAGCAGGGGGTAATCGGGTATGGCTTTTATTAAAAGCAAGAGGACAAAGATCAGCCACAGCGGGGTAAAGAAGAAAGATGCAATGAACACTGCAACAATGAGCATATTTGTCAGGAATACCAGAACGGATAACGAGAGCAGGAGGGGATCCGAGTAAAAAGGGCTTTTTGAGGTCCACCTTATTCTTTGCCTGAAGAATGCCCTTACTGAACCCGGTGCCTTTGTCATCACCATGGCTCCGGGCGACTCCAGCCATCTTATCGTCCTGCCCTCCCGCCTGAAGCTTTCCATCAGGAAAATATCATCACCGGAGGGAAGTTCAGTCTTTACCATGGTCTCGTAGCGGGCCGGACCAGGATTCCTGAAGCACATGTTGGCAGCATTGCACATAACTGCTTTGCCGGGACGCGCAAATATTTCCGTTACAGACTGCAGGGCAAGAAATTCCAGTTGCACCAGGCGGTTAAAGAGGCTGCCTTCATCTATAATGTCTACAGGCCCTATTAACATATCTGCACCGGTGATGCTTAGCTCCCGGTATATCTCTTTCAGCCAGTCTTTGCTGACACGGCAGTCGGCATCGGTAGTTACAATATAATCGCCGCGGGCATTTTCAATACCAAGGGCCATGGCTTTCTTTTTGCCCTTTCCTCCCGTACCGAGTATCTTTATGCTCTGCAACTCTCCTGGTGATGATTTAAGTATATCCATGCCTGCATCAGTGGAGCCATCATCCACGAAGATAATTTCAAAAAGTGCGGGGTCAAGAACCTGGGAAGCAAGGTCATCCAGCAGACCGGGTAAACCGGCAGCTTCATTTTTAAAGGGGATTACAAGGGATAGGAGCAGTGGCTTTTTCCCCTGTGCCCGGCCGGGAGTTTCTTTTCTCTTTTTAGCCTGTGAGAATGAGACCTCCAGGTAAAGAAAAAGTAGCAGGTAAGGCAGCATGAGGGTCAGGAGCCAGTACATAGCCATATTATTTAAGCCATTCGTACATCCGGTAATGATCACCGCTCATGCCAAGCGCTTCATATGTTTTCTGTGCTGCCGTATTTTCTTTTTCCACGTAGAGCCGCAGACCTGCCACACCATTCTGAAGGGCTGTTTCCCTTACATGCATGTACATCTCCTTGAAATAGCCCTTACGCCTGTGGCCGGGAAGAATATAGACCGACTGTATCCACCAGACAAAGCTGTTTCTCCAGTCGCTCCACTCATAGGTAATAAGGAGGGATCCAATAACCTCATTATCGTATTCGGCCACATAATAAACGCCCTTGTGAGGATCGGCAAAAACGGCGTGAACACCCTGGTGAATGGTATCGTTCTCCAGTTTCATATTTTCGGTCTCAACGGCCATTTTTTTCTGAAACGCTATAATTTTTTCAGCATCTATTATTCTCGCTTCCCTGATAAATAGTTCTTTCATCGTTCGGTAATTTTTAAGTTTCCCTGTATTCATCCCAGCTGTAAATACCCAGGTCCTCTGTTCTTATCCTGCAGAAAGCCAGTATGAAGGCACTTGCAAGGCGCGAATTGGTTAGCAGGGGTATATTGAAATCTACAGCGTTTCTCCTGATACTGTAGTCGTTGTGCAGTTCATCCTTTGAAAGGTCCTTTGGTATATTCACCACAAGGTCTACCGTGCGTGAGCGTATCAGCTCAATGGTATTGGGTGATTTGTCTTCATCCGGCCAGTATGCTGTTTCAGCATCTATGCCGGCATTTGCCAGGAACTGTTGTGTTCCCCTGGTGGCATAGAGCTTGTAACCTTTCTCATCCAGGGCCCTGGCGCTGTTCAGCATCTCCACTTTCGAGCGCGCCGGTCCGGTCGACAGTAGAATGGCTTTCTGTGGTATGGTATAGCCCACTGAAAGCATTGATTTCAGTATTGCTTCATAGAAGCCGTCTCCTATGCATCCAACCTCACCTGTTGATGCCATATCCACCCCCAGCACGGGGTCGGCCTTGGCCAGCCTGGAGAATGAGAACTGGGGTGCCTTGACACCCACATAATCGAGGTCGAAAACCGACTTATGCGGTTTGTCCGCATCCACACCCAGCATAACCTTTGTGGCCAGTTCAATCAGGTTTGTTTTCAGGACTTTTGACACGAAAGGCATACTGCGGCTGGCCCTGAGGTTACACTCGATCACTTTTATATCATTATCCCTGGCAAGAAACTGTATATTAAAAGGCCCGCTGATCTTCAGCTCAACAGCTATCTGCCTGGTTATGCGCTTAATGCGTCTTACCGTCTCGAAATATATTTTCTGCGGGGGGAAAACAATGGTGGCGTCACCTGAATGTACCCCTGCGAATTCTACATGTTCACTTATGGCATAAGCCATAATCTCCCCTTCGCGTGCCACGGCATCTATCTCTATCTCCTTCGCATTTTCAATAAATTCGGACACCACAACCGGGTGTTGCTTGGACACACTGGCAGCAAGATCGAGAAAATGACCCAGTTCATCGCTGTTCGACACCACGTTCATAGCCGCTCCCGAAAGCACATATGAAGGTCTGACAAGCAGGGGGAAGCCAAGCCTTCCGGCAAATTCATTAATATCTTCTATACTTGCCAGTTCTTTCCATTCTGGCTGATCAACTTTAAGCATATCGAGCATGCTTGAGAACCTGTGCCTGTTTTCAGCGCGATCGATTGATTCCGGGGATGTGCCGAGGATCTTCACATCCTGTTTATGAAGCCTCATTGCCAGGTTGTTTGGTATCTGTCCGCCAACCGAAACGATGACTCCTCCGGGTGTCTCGAGGTCAATAATATCCATCACCCTCTCAAAGGACAATTCATCAAAATACAGCCTGTCGCATGTATCGTAATCGGTGCTTACGGTTTCCGGGTTATAATTGATCATCACCGAGCGGAAGCCTTCCTTTCTTATGGTATCTATGGCATTGACCGAGCACCAGTCGAATTCAACGCTCGAGCCTATCCTGTAGGCGCCTGAACCCAGCACTATAACCGAACGTTTATCATTTTCATACCATATGTCATGCTCACTGCCGCTGTAGGTAAGATAGAGGTAATTTGTCACAGCCGGGTATTCGGCAGCAAGGGTATCTATCTGTTTCACCCATGGTATTATGCCCTTTGATTTACGGTAGGCCCTCAGCTCGTCCATTTCTTTTTCTATCGCTGATGGTTCAGGATCA
>JAZBOI010000156.1:0-2628 GCA_036351095.1 Bacteroidales bacterium
CGGCTGAGGTATTATTTTTATCCTGAACCTGTTAATGATATACCATAGAAGCAGCAGTGTAAGAAGTATTACTTCCGCCAGGATTTCCCTGCTCATCCAGCTGCTGCCAAGGTTGTTAATTGCATTGTAGGCGTGGCGGGGATAGTTCAGGTGTGAGAAGGAAAAGAAGAGGCCGGTAACCAGCATCACCAGTGCAGCAAAGAGCATATACTGACCGTAGATCTCTTTCCTGTTGCTGCCGGCTAACAAACTCATGTACAGGGTCCTCATAACCAACAGGCCTATTGATGCCTGTGTGAGCCATGTAAAAAGGGCCAGTGAGAGATGAAAATTTTCCATTACAGTTCCTCCCTGTTAGCTATTAATGCATTTTTTCCTGAGGCCTCCAGGCTGTCCTTGTGCAGTCTTATCACCATGTTAGGATCGCTCAAATCCGGTGAGGCCAGGGGGAAAACAGCCCTGCTATTTCCATATTTTTCCTGCAGCTCATCCATGTATCCAAAGTCGAGAGCCCTCATGGGGCAGGCATCCACGCATACGGGATTTTCATAATTCTTTATCTTATCATAGCACATATCGCACTTGGACATCCTGCCTGTTCGTTTATCCAGTCGCGGCGCATCATAGGGACATGCCCAGGTACAGTAGCCGCAGCCTATACATTTATCCTGGTGAATGTCAACGGTGCCAATATCAGTTACATGCATGGCATGTGTGGGGCATGCCTTTACACAGAGGGGATCGCTGCAGTGATTGCAAGCCAGTGATATATGGTAGGCAAAAGGGTAGTCTGAAAATACACCATTGTCATTTTTCCACTCACCCCCTTCAATATCCATTATCTTTCTCCATAAGAGTCCCGGTTCAAGGTCATTCCTGTCCTGGCAGGCCACCTGGCATGTTTTGCAGCCCGAGCAACTGGCAGTGTCAATATAAAATCCGTAATTTCTCATCAGGCTTTTTCAATCTGAACCATTATTGTATGCTGTGCATTACCTTTGGCAAAGGGTGTCCACCTTTCCGAGGTCAGCACATTAACATTACCTCCCCTGTCCACACCATCTTCATCAGGGTCATACCATGCTCCCTGGGGTATGTCGACCACCCCGGGCATCATCCTTTTTGTTATCCTGCATTTGAGTTTCATTTCTCCCCTTTCATTCCATATCCTTACCATATCCCCATTTTCGATGCCCCTGGATGATGCATCTTCGGGGTTAAGAAAAACCCTCTGGGGCAGGGCGCTCATTGTCCATTCGTTATTGTCGTGGGTTGAATGTACACGCGGACCGTAATGATGTCCCATTGCCTGCAGGGGATATACTTTTGCTTTTTCATCAAAGGGGCTGTCCCATTCCTGTATATATTTGGCCACCGGGGGTATCTCCGCAGGGTCTCCGGCATTAAAAAGTTCGATAGAGAATATTTCTATCTTTCCGGAAGGTGTTCTCAAAGGGTGTTTTTCCGGGTTAATCGTAAAATCAGTGAGTGCCACTTTGGGATTATGTACAGGCTTTACATACACACCGGTGTTGCCTGCTTCAAATTTCCTGAATGCCGGCATATCGGGGAAGCGTGTTTTCCTGTATATCTCGTCAATAAACCAGGCTGTCCAGTCTTTTTCATCGCGCCCGCCTTCAGTAAACTCTTCGTATACACCGAACTTCTTTGCAAGGCCTGCACATATGGCATAATCACTTTTTGTTTCAAAGGGAGGATCTACAATCTTCGGTGCAAGGAATACTTCCTCACCGTATTTCCACCCGTCAGACACTCCCCATGTTTCAAACTGGGTGCATGCCGGAAGGACAAGGTCGGCATATTTTGCCGAGGGAGTCATGAAATTATCCTGGACAATAATAAACTCGAGCAGGTCAGGGTTCTTCAGTATTTCAACCGTCCGGTTAATATTACCATGCTGGTTAACCAGTATGTTACTTGCCACCGACCATATAAGTTTGATATTGTTATCCAGTTTATCCGTGCCTCTCAGTCCGTGTTCAGGTCCGAGTTCCTTTCCTCTAAGCACCGCCTCGGTCCACAGGTACACGGGTATGACTCCTTTCACCGGGTTTGATCCTGAGGGGAAGACGGTCCAGAACGGTCCTCCTCCTGCCTGGTTGGCCAGCCCGCTGGCCCAGCCGCCGGGTATGCCTATATTACCTGTCATAGCTGCCAGTGTGGCTCCGGCCCTGACCACCTGTTCCCCGTAAGCCCTGCGCTGCATACCGTAACCCTGGTAGAGGACAGCCGGTTTTGTGCGAGCATATTCAAGGGCTATACGTCTTATCGTGGCAGCAGGTATACCTGTTATTTTCTCAGCCCATTCCGGTGTTTTGGCTATACCATCCCGGGTGCCAAGGATATAGTCACTGTATGACTCTTCATTCTCGTATCCTTCAGGCATTGTTTCTTTATCGAAACCTGAGCAGCATCTTTTTATAAAATCATTATCGGTGAGCTCCTCTGTTATTATCACCCATGCCATTGCGCTCATAAAGGCTACATCGGTACCCGGTCTCACGGGGATCCATTCATCAGCCAGTGCAATTGCACTGGGACTCATCCTCGGGTCAATACACACAACCCTGGCCCCGTTTTCTCTTGCTTTACGGATGAAATAATCGC
>JAZBOI010000157.1:0-4547 GCA_036351095.1 Bacteroidales bacterium
GGCCCTCCTTCTCATTATTGCGCGGAGGACGGCTGGTGGCTGAGACTGAAAACCTGAGATCCGGCAGGTTTTCCAGGAGGTATTTGACAATGCTTGTCTTACCCGAGCCCGAAGGGGCTGAGACAATAATTAATTTTCCTTTTTTTAATTCTTTCATAATACGTTCAGAACCTGCTCCTTAATCTTTTCCAGCTCGTCTTTCATCATAACCACTATCCTCTGTATACTGGCATCATTGGCTTTGGACCCCAAAGTGTTAATCTCCCTTCCGATTTCCTGGGAAATGAATCCCAGTTTTTTACCGTTGATTTCTTCATTCTCTATTGTCTCAATAAAATAATCACAATGCTTTTTCAGCCTTACCTTCTCTTCATTCAGATCCAGTTTCTCCAGGTAATAAAGAATTTCCTGTTCAAACCTGTTCTCATCAGTGTTTTCATTCTCCAGCTGCCTCAGGCTGCTGCTGATTCTGTCCTTTATCCTGCTTATCCTTCCTTCCTCGAACCGGCCTATATCATCAAGGCTTGTTTCAATATTCCTGATCCTTTCCCTGAGGTCTTTTTCTATTGATCTCCCTTCTTCAAGCCTGTACCTGTCAAGCTCCAGCAATGCATTATCCAGCAAGCTTTTCAGCTGATCCCACTCTTTGTCGCTCAGAGTCTGTTTTTCACTCTTGAGTGTTTCAGGAAGCTTCATGATTATTGACAATAGTTCTTTCCTGTTTTCTATATATAATTCACCTGCCACATCGATCAGCTGGTTGTAGTAACTTTTTATTGCCGTTTTATTCAGTTTCGGCAGGTTCTCATCATCATTTGAGTCGACGAAAATGACAAGGTCTGCCTTACCCCTTACCAGGCCCTGGCTTATCCTGGCCCTGATCTCTATTTCCTTTTCTTTGTATTGCCAGGGCATCCTGGTATTTATATCGCTCTGCTTGCTGTTCAGTGAGCGCAGCTCGACGGTTACTTTTTTTTCAGGCGTTTCGGCGCAGGAGGAGCCGTAACCTGTCATTGATCGGATCATAAGCTGTTAATTTGTTAAACAAATGTATTAAAAATAGAGCTTTTATTTTACCTGTGGCCTTACAATTACTTTTCTCTTCCATCTTCCTGTCAGGTAATAGGCGAATGACATTATCAGACCTACTCCCCAGCTCACCGGGAATGACCACCATATACCTGTTTCCCCCAGCCTGTCGGAAAGGATTACTGCAAAAGGTATTCGTATGAGCCATAGTGAGATAAGGGTAATTATCATAGGAATGAAGGTGTCGCCTGCCCCCCTCATAACCCCGTTAAACGTAAACATGAAGGCAAATACGAGGTAAAAAAGGCTCACAATGGTGAGATACTCCGAACCTATGTCAATCACCGCCTGGTCGTCGGTAAAGGCATCCATAAATATGTCACCGAAAAATACCACAACAGCAGTCGTTGCTATGGTAACTATGCTGGTAAGGAGGATAGTCGACAGTAATCCTGTTCTGACCCTCTCCGATTTGTTGGCCCCCAGGTTCTGTCCCACAAAGGTGGCAAGGGCCTGGGCCATAATCATTGCCGGGATGATGGCTATTACATCGAGCCGTGCGGCAACTGAATAGGCTGCAATCACATTTGTGCCGAAAGTGTTTACAACTCCCATAATTGCCATACTGCCCAGGGCGACAAAACTGTGCTGGAAACCTGTTGGCAGCCCTATCTTCATGCTCTGGCTGAATATTTTCCTGTCGAATACGAGCCCCCTTAGCTTTATGTCGATTATCTTATGGTAAGTATTGAGGTAGATTATGGCGGTTATCAGTGCCCCTGTCTGCGCGATTACCGTAGCAAGGGCCACTCCTTTAACTCCCATCTTGAAAACAATGACAAAAAGAAGATCCAGTCCTACATTTGTCAGTGTTGATATAATAAGAAAATAAAGCGGCGTTTTGGAATCACCCATTCCCCTCAATATGGCGCTGGTGCCGTTAAAAATAAAAAAAGTGACCATACCCAGGAGGTAAATATTCAGGTAGTCAAGGGCCATGGGCATAACTTCTTCGGGGAGATTCAGAAGTATAAAGATGTCCTCACTGAAAATCAGGCCTATCGCAGTAATGAGAATCGAAGCAAAAAACATTCCAATATACATGGTGTCAATGGCCTTCCTTACACTGGCAAAATCTTTGGCCCCGAAATACTGTGATATGACAACGGTGATCCCTGATCCAAGACCTATTATCATTGAGATGAGGACAAAGATCACGGGAAATGAAGCTCCCACGGCTGCAAGCGCTTCTTTGCCTATGAAATTGCCGACAATAATGCTGT
The DNA here is from genome assembly GCA_036351095.1 of Bacteroidales bacterium. Classification (GTDB taxonomy): domain Bacteria; phylum Bacteroidota; class Bacteroidia; order Bacteroidales; family VadinHA17; genus UBA9300. The sequence continues at coordinate 2,313 of JAZBOI010000157.1, forward strand.
CAACAATATTGTAAAACTGCTGGAAAAGACTGCCGGCCAGCATGGGCAATGCAAACTGCAGTATCAACCTGCCTTCTTTTCCTTTAGTCATATCTTTCATGGGAACCCTTCAGAGTGACTTGCAAAAGAAATGAAAATACTACAAGGAACAAAATTATATTTGCCGGTATATAAGTTTTAAAACTAAAACCGTTTTATAGGAGAAATACTTTAATTTTGGCATTGCTTTTGCAAAATAAGCAGTATTTATTATTACTATTAAACTGATCAACAATATAGTATGCTTACATTTATCAGAAAAAGTCCCTGCTCAATCATTATTTTAGTTCTGCTCTTCCTGAAGCCTGGTACTGCCCTGGCCCAGGAACAGGTGAAAAGGGATTCAGCCGGATTTGTCATTGATACACTGATGCAGGCTGATGAGGTGGATTCGCTTGCCTACGCCAGGAGCAGCGATGTGCATTTTGATGTGGAACAGGCTTTGGACTATCTTTCGCTCTGGTATGAGAGTGATACATGGAACACGAAGGATGATCCGCTCAGGAGATCCATCAGTCGCTTGCTGTTCGAAGCCACACATGATCCTATGTACATGACAAAAGATTTTATAAGGCAGTACGACTGGTCAAAGATCAAGATACCGGCAAGCAGTTTCTTTATGTGGGATACTATACGGATACCTATACCTGCTGACAGGGGGACAGGTGACAGGGAAGATGAAAGCCAGGATATTTTCGATCCCCTGATGGCAGATACCGGAATAGCTTTGAGCGATACCATGAGGGTTTATCGCCGGGCCGACACTTTACTGAGCATAAGGGACAGCCTGATGGTAATAAACCCGGGCGACCTGGATAATGTTTTTGTACAGGAGGATATCCGGAAGATCCCGCAAAGAGGTTCCGTGACACATGACAGTATTATTATTGTAATATCTGACACTCTGAAACAGGTGATCAGTTCCAACCTGGATTTTCCTTTTCTTTATTATGACTATCCGCTGGTGGGAGATTCAATACAGTCGGCCGTAAATACTGTGATGGATTATGTTGAAAGAACAGATTCAAGCAGGATTATTGTTACGGGGTCTGATAATTCAATACCTCTCTGGCTTAGTAATAACAGGACAAAGATGACCAGGCTATGGCTCAATAATGAATGGGATGAGAAGGTCTCGGTATGGATTGGCAGCAGGACAGCTGACTCAATAGATATTGTTGTTGAAAGGGGTGTTCATTTCAGACGGCCGGGTAAAGCTACAAATATTGCAAATGCACAGGTACAGACCAGGCGAATCGATAATTCAAGGCTGGCTGAAGCGAGAAAGATTGAATTAAAACCATATGAATGGAAATTCCTTTCAGAGGCATCCTTCGTTTTTAACCAGGCTATGATAAAAAACTGGACCCAGGGAGGAGAGAGCAATATCTCAACCCTCCTTGATGTAACAGGTACGGCTCAATATACCAATAAAGAGACAAAAATATCATGGAACAATGTGGGGCGTTTAAAGTTTGGACTTATTACAAGCGCTGGCAGCGGGATAAGGAAAAATATCGACCAGATAGAGCTGGTATCAAAATTCAATACCAAGGCCTTTGGAAAATTTGATTTCAGTACCACAATGCTTTTTAATACCCAGCTGGCTTTTGGTTATAATTATCCGAATGATTCGGTTGTGGTCTCCAAGTTTTTTAATCCTGCTTCACTGACGCTGGGACTGGGACTTGACTATAAGCCAAATGATAATACATCAATCAACTTTGCTCCTCTTTCATACAAAGGCACTTACGTACCTGATACAGCAATGATCGACCAGACAAAGCATGGACTGATGGCCGACCAGAGGTTCAGGCATGAACCGGGAATGAGTGCACAGTTAAGTCATAAAACAACTTTATTTGACCAGGTCACCATGGTCAATAAGGTCAGGCTGTTTACCAATTATATTCATAATCCCCTGAATATAGATGTTGACTGGGAGATGATTGCAACAACCAAGCTCAACTGGTTTACCGATATAAGGCTGAATACCCACCTGATATATGATGATGATACCTTAATACCGGTACTGGATGAGGATGGTGAACAGGTCATGAATGAAGATGGCAGCCCACGGAAAGTGCCAAAAATCCAGTTCAAGGAACTGATAGGTATATCCTTGATATTCAGGTTCTGAGATGGTCGCTGCGGGTCCGCCGATACTCGCTGCCTTAACACGGATGAAGCTGTCCC
>JAZBOI010000158.1:0-3419 GCA_036351095.1 Bacteroidales bacterium
AGGATAATTGACAGGGGTATTGCAATTAGCAGGCTGAAACCTATCTGAGCCAGGATCTTCCTGTAGGTAAGAGCAAGGTTGTTCTGCAGGCTGGCTCCAAAAACTTTTCTTATCGTTATCTCTTTTGTATTTTTCTCAATCGAATGATAGGCAAGTCCGTAAATACTCAGCACAGATAATATTATGGTAAGGAAAACAAAGATCCCGATAATTTTTACCAGGTTCATATCCTTTCGATAAAGCTGATCAATTTCATCCTCCAGTAATGAATATGTAAACGGAAAGTTACCTGCCAGTTCATCAAAGACCGAGTTTATAAATTCAATCTTTCCATTGATATTCTCCGGCGATATCTTTATAAAAATGAATCTAAGAGCATCATAATTCATTGGATTCACATTGAAGATATGAGGCAAAATCTCTCTGTGAAGTGAAACGTGATGAAAATCTTCAACAACTCCGATAATCTCACCTGTGGAACCCCACATTGTAATATACTCGCCAACAGGCTCTTCGAAGCCAAACAAGCTGGCAGCTGTTTCATTGACAACATATTTACCCAGGTCGGTTTCAATGTCATCGGAAAACAACCTGCCCGCAATAGGCTTCATTTCAAATAGACCAGGATAATTCCGGAGACAAATGGAATAGCGGAAAAGATTTTCCTCCTCTGTTGAATTATTAAGCCACTGAATATTGGTTTTAGAATCTTCATCATAAGGAATTGATTTTCCTACGGTCACCTTTTCAATACCGGGATAAGATTCCATCCTTTCAAGAAAAACCTCGAAATTATCAGCTATTTCGTCGTTCATCGGGATACTTAAAACGTTCTCAACAGAAAATCCCAGGTCCTCATTTACAGCATAGTCAACCTGATCTTTTATTACAAATGCAGAAATAAGGAGTGTTATGGTAAGTGTGAATTGCAGGATTACAGTAAGAAGGATAAAAAGCTGTCCCTTCCTGCCTGTACTGTATGTTTTTTTATCTGTATTGAGTGCGTTGCCCCTCATAAAAAGAGAAGACGGATAAGCTGAGGACAATGTAAGGATGATAAATACTGATCCAAATATTATTAACAGGATAAGAGGATTACTGAGGTAGCCTATCTCCAGTTTGTAAGCAAAAAATTGTTTTGACATGAGCAGTATAATCTCAGAAAGGAAGAGCGAAATGATGGTGGCGGTAAATGCGAGAATATATGTTTCGGTAAAGATAATCTTCCTGAGACTCCTTTTGCCTGCTCCCAGTGCTTTACGTATGCCTGATTCCTTTATCCTGTTTACATAATTGGCAGAGGCAAGATTCATATAGTTCATCGCTGCTAAAACCAAAAGCAGAAAGGCAATGAAAGAGAAAATGTATACTTTTTGCGTCCCTGTGAATGTAAGATATGACTTTTTAATTGGTATAATCTGGAGCTCGAAAAATCCCTCATGCTCCCAGGGCATATTCTCATCCACGAATGAGCGTATCTTATTCCTGAAGTTTTCAAGGTCTATATCGGGACGCAGCAAGAGATAGGAAGGATCTCTCCAGTTCCAGTTGCTTGCAAGATTTTCCGGATTTAAAAGGAAGAAATCAAAGTTGAAATATGTGTTTTCGGGTATCTCAGCCACTCCCGTGATGGTCAGTAGCCTGTTGTTGTTCATCTGGATAGTATGCCCTACGGGATTAATATCCCCGAAATAGGTCCGAGCAATATCAGAACTTATCACCACTGATCCAGGTCTTTCAAGTAATTCCTTTCTGTTTCCATAAAAGATTTTAAAATCAAAAATATCAAAGAAATTACTGCTTACACCTACCACTTCAGGTTCATAGGACTTGAGCTGGTTTACTGAATCCGGGAAGAACTTAAAAGAGCTGTTAGATATAGTACTGTACCTGTATACATGAGTAAATGTCTCAACCTCAGGATACGTATTAGCCAGGGCGGGAGCTATGGTATAGGGAGTGTTTGGATCAAAGATACCCTGGGGATGTTTTATGATTAACTGGTATGTCCTGTCAGCCTTTGTATGAAAAGAGTCATATGACAGCTCATGCCTGACCCAGCTGATTATGATTATGAAACTGGTAATCCCAATAACCAGCCCGCATAGATTGATGGCAGTGAAATGCCTGTTCTTCATAAGAATCCTGAGAGTTACTTTCATGACATATTTTTATTCAGGCAAGCCAAAATACATGCCATAATTATTAATACACTGAATTACAAGGTATTATACGAAGTGACATGCTTGAGTTGTTTTTATAGGTGTATTATTTTTGTACAATATATAATTATTATTTATATTTATACTGTTAATGTAGTAATATAATACATGGAGAAAGGTAAAATCCTTGTTGTAGATGATAATATCAATGTCCTTACAGCCCTGGTACAGCTGCTTGAACAGGAGTTTGAAAGAGTTATTAGTGCGGATGATCCTGAACTGATACCGGGGATAATGCAGATAGAGGATATTGATATTGTATTGTTGGACATGAACTTTGAACAGGGAAGCAACACCGGTGATGAGGGCATTTACTGGCTTGAAAAAATCCTAAAGAAAGATCCTGAGATGGTGGTCATACTGATTACTGCCTATGGTAATATTGACCTTGCCATTAAATGTATAAAGAAAGGGGCACTTGATTTTCTTCTAAAACCCTGGGATAATGATAAGCTTATTACAACCATAAAATCAGGATTACAATTGAGGGAGTCCAGGAAAATGGTAAGATCCCTGAAACAGAAGCAGAGCCATCTCAATGATATGCTTCTTGACAAAGAGAACAAGTTAATTGGCAGATCAGAATCAATTCTTTCTATAAAGAAAATGATAAATAAAATCGCTCCAAGCGATTCTACAGTACTGATACTTGGCGAGAACGGAACCGGGAAAGAGATGATAGCCAAAGAGATACACATGATGTCTGACAGGAGCGATGAAGTATTTATTCATGTGGACATGGGTGCGATGTCCGAAACACTTTTCGAAAGTGAATTGTTCGGGCACGTGAAAGGCGCATATACGGGAGCATCCAAAGACAGGGCAGGACGGTTCGAGATAGCATCCGGAGGGACCCTCTTCCTGGATGAGATTGGCAACCTGCCTCCCGGACTACAGGCCAAGTTGCTGAATGTAATCCAGAACAGGGAAATAATTCGCCTTGGGTCAAACAAGCCTGTAAAAGTGGATGTGAGGATCATATGTGCAACCAACAGGGATCCTGTTAAAATGATTAAAGAGAACAGGTTCCGCGAAGATCTCTATTACAGGATCAATACAATAGAGATTTTGGTACCCCCGCTGCGCGAGAGAAAGGATGATATAAAAATATTATCCGAATATTTCCTTGAGGAATTCCGAAAAAAGTATTCAAGGGAAGATATTTATTTCTCAAGCTCATTTATTGAATATCTTTTG
>JAZBOI010000159.1:0-10705 GCA_036351095.1 Bacteroidales bacterium
CCCCTTCGGGCTCGGGTAAGACAAGCATTGTCAAATACCTCCTGGAAAACCTGCCGGATCTCAGGTTTTCAGTCTCAGCCACCAGCCGTCCTCCGCGCAATAATGAGAAGGAGGGCCTTGATTACTATTTCCTGTCAGCCGGCCAGTTCAGGGATAAAATTGAGAAAGGTGAATTTGTTGAATGGGAGGAGGTTTACAAAGACAGGTACTATGGTACACTCAGGAGCGAAATAGAAAGGATACGCGATAGCGGACAGCACATTATTTTTGATGTTGATGTGGCAGGCGGCATCAAATTAAAAAAGGAGTTTGGCAGCCAGGCCTTATCATTGTTCATACAGGCTCCGGGCATTTATGAATTAAAGCAGCGACTGCAAAAGAGGGGCACTGATTCCCCTGGTGAAATTGAGACAAGGCTCAATAAAGCCGTGGAGGAACTTGGTAAAGCCAGGTATTTCGATAAGATCATTATTAATGATCTCCTGGAGAAAGCCTGCGACAAAGCCATGGAAGTATGTAAAGAATTTTTGTACAATTAACAGCTTACTGAACGAAGATGAAAACAGGACTTTATTTCGGATCATTCAATCCAGTACATATAGGACACCTGGCAATAGCCAACTATATTTACGAATATTCAGACCTGGATGAGATATGGTTTGTTATAAGCCCTCATAACCCTCTCAAACAAAAAGGAAGTTTGCTCGCCGACTACCACCGTTTACGGCTGGCTGAGATTGCCATAGGTGATGATCAGAGGTTCAGGATATCAGACATTGAATCAAAGCTTCCCAGCCCCTCCTATACCATTGACACGCTGACCTACCTGCAGGAAAAATACCCCGGTCACCGCTTTGCACTGATCATGGGAAGTGATAACCTTGTGACCATAAACAAATGGAAAAATGCAGATCTTCTTGTCTCGTCCTGCAAAATCATAGTCTATCCACGGAAAAATCAGGGAAAAGAACCTTCGCCCGCGGTCAAAACATTATTACAGACAGCTGACATTGAGATTGTCAATGCCCCCGAGATAGAAATATCGGGAACATTCATACGCTCGTCCATCAGGGAGGGAAAAGACCTGCGTCACTTCCTGCCACCCGGGGTATGGCAGTATATAAGGGACATGCACTTTTACGAGTGACGGGCTCGCCCCGGGTTCACGGGATGAGAATCCGGATGGGCCCCATCAATACATTAATTGAGTTTTTTGATAATCTCCATGCCCCTTGAAAGAGCTTTCTCATTCATGGGAATAAGATGATGGTACCTTTCGGGAAGAGACTTCTTGAGGCCCGTAATAACATTCTCCATCTTCAGCACGGGTTTGATCTTCAGAAAGCCCCCCAGCACAACCATATTGAAGGTCTTCGAACTTTCCAGCCTGGTTGCCTCCTCGGTGGCATCTATCCTGTAGACTGCGATATCTTTCCTTTCAGGGTGCCTTGTTATACCATTGCCATCATATATCAGCGTACCACCGGGGTTCACTGCCTCCTCAAACTTGTCCAGCGACTGCTGGTTCAATAATATTGCCGTATCGAAAGTCCTGAGTATGGGGCTGCTTATCCTTTCATCACTTATTATTACAGTAACATTGGCTGTACCGCCGCGCATCTCAGGTCCGTAAGAAGGCATCCAGCTCACTTCCATATCCTGCATTATTCCCGAATAGGCAATTATCTTACCCATTGAAAGCACACCCTGTCCGCCAAAACCGGCTATTATAATTTCTTCTGTCATAACTTTTTCTTTTTCGATTATTAGCAAAAATTTATTCTTCAGGGACTTTAAAATCACCCAGCGGATAGAAGGGGAACATATTCTCTTCCATCCACTTATTTGATTCAACGGGTGTCATTTTCCATCCTGAAGGACAGTTTGATACTATCTCAATAAAGCAGGTGCCTTTATCTCTTTTCTGGTATTCAAAGGCCTTTTGTATGGCTTTCTTTGTTTTTCTTACATTGGCCGGCTTATGTACGCTCTGCCTTGTGACATAATAGGTACCAGGCAGTGTAGCTACTATATCTGTCATTTTTAATGGGTTACCCATCAGCTTGACATCCCTTCCATAAGGCGTGGTGGATGATTTCATGCCCTCCATTGTGGTAGGTGCCATCTGTCCGCCCGTCATACCATATATGCCATTATTAATAAAAATAATAAGTATGTTTTCACCCCTGTTGCAGCTATGAATGGTTTCGGCCGTTCCTATAGCTGCCAGGTCGCCATCGCCCTGGTAGGTGAACACATATTTATCCGGCATAAGTCTTTTTACTGCCGTGGCCAGTGCCGGTGCCCTTCCGTGGGCAGCTTCCTGCATGTCAATATCCATGTAATTATACATCAGCACCGAGCATCCCACGGGAGTAATACCTATGGTATCCTGCTGGATGCCCATTTCCTGGATCACCTGGGCCAGTACCTGGTGCGCTGTACCATGTCCGCAACCCGGGCAGTAATGCATCACGTTATCAGTCATCACCGATGACCTTTTGTAGACCATATTTTCGGGCTTCACTATATCTTTTGCGCTTATATTATCTGCCATTATCTTATCCTCCAATAATTTTTGTTTTCAAATTCTCAACTACTTCCTCGGCAGTAGGCACAATACCTCCCATCCTGCCAAAGTGTTCAACCGGCACCTTACCGTTCACAGCCAGCCTGACGTCTTCAACCATCTGCCCTGCGCTCATTTCCACTGAAAGTATACCTTTAACACTGTCAGCCAGTTCCCTTATCTCCTTTGTGGGAAAGGGGAAGAGTGTTATGGGTCTCAGCAAACCAACCTTAATGCCTTCATCCCTGGCCAGCTGTATTGCTTTCTGTGAAACCCTTGAACTGGTACCATAAGCAATGAGCAGGTATTCCGCATCCTCGCACTGGAAAGTTTCATACCTTACTTCTTTATCCTGCATCTCACGGTACTTTTTCTGGAGCTTGATATTGAACTGCTCCTGCTTATTTGAATCGAGATCGAGCGAGGTAATAATATTCCTTTCCCTGTCGGGTGTCTTACCCGTTGTGGCCCATGAAAACACTTCATGCGATCTTTCCTTCTGCGGTTTAAGCCACACCTTTTCCATCATCTGCCCTATGGCGCCATCAGAAAGTATCATAGCCGGGTTCCTGTACTTGAATGCCAGTTCGAATGCAAGCTCAACGAAGTCGGCCATCTCCTGTACCGAAGCAGGTGCAAGAACTATCAGCCGGTAATCACCATGGCCGCCACCCTTGGTAGACTGGAAATAGTCAGACTGCGACGGCTGTATGGTACCGAGTCCCGGTCCGCCTCTCACAACATTAACTATCAGGCAGGGCAATTCGGCTCCGGCTATGTAGCTAATACCTTCCTGCTTGAGTGATATGCCAGGGGATGAAGATGAGGTCATCACCTTTTTTCCGCATCCTGCTCCTCCGTACACCATATTAATGGCAGCCACCTCACTTTCGGCCTGTAAAACAACCATCCCTGTTCTCTCGTGCGGCTTCTCAGCCGTAAGGTATTCCAGCACTTCACTCTGTGGAGTAATGGGATATCCAAAATAGGCATCGGTGCCTGCCCTTATTGCTGCTTCAGCTATGGCCTCGTTGCCTTTCATTAATCTAAGTTCCTTTTCCATATTCTATTTTTATACTATTAACAATTAAATCTTATAACGGTAAACAGTAATTACACCGTCAGGACAAACCACGGCACAGTTCATACAGCCGGTACATACATCCATATTAACTGCTTCAGCGTAATTATAACCCTTGCTGTTCACTTCGGGTGACAGGGCAATAACTTCCGTGGGGCATGCCGTAACACATACACCACAACCTTTACATTTTTCAACATCGATAACTATCGATCCTTTTACTTTGGCCATATTTTTATTATTAAATTATTAATCTGTTATTTAAAATCACTATAAAATCTCTGCAGTCTCTCCTCCAGGACTGGGAACATGCTTCTGGGTACCTGCGATACACAAGCCCTCAGTCCCTCGGTTTTTTCACTCCCTGTTATATTGAGAGTTATAGCACTGATACCATAATACAGAAGGTTTTCAAGCAGCTCACCACTGCTCATACCCGGGAAGGAAACAGTAAAATAGAAACCATCTGCAATAGGCTCATCTATATCGGTATCATACACTATTTTAAAACCATTCGCTATAAACATCTGCTTCATCATTCTTGCCCTTTCACCATATTCCTTAACCTCCGTTATGTAGTCATACTCACCTTCATTAACCGCTTTAAGCATGGCATAAAGACCGTACTGGGCAGTATGAGTAACGCCGGCACACAGGGCATATAATGCACCGAACACTATTGCATGACCGAAAAGATCACTGGTATAGTATCTTTTAAGGTCGGGAAAGCGACGATTATACAGTTTTTCTGCTATCACAAGCATGCCGACACGCTGGCCTGCATAACTGAAAGCCTTCGAGCTGGATATCAGCAGTAAATAATTATCACAGTATTTGGCCACAGTGGGCTGGTAGGGAGCCTGGCCCGGCCTGCCATAATGATTACGGAAATCCATGCCAAAATATGCAAGGTCCTCAATAACAACCACATCATATTCAGTTGCCAGCTCTCCGATTATTCTGAGCTCCTCATCGGTAAAGCATATCCATGAAGGATTGTTGGGGTTTGAATAGAGTATGCTTGACACCTTGCCGGTCTGCAGGTATGACTCCAGTTTGGCCCTCAGTTTATCTCCCCTGTAATTGTAGACATCAAAAGACCGGTAATCCTGGCCGAGTATTTTCACCTGCTGTTTCTGTACCGGGAATCCCGGGTCAATGAAAAGTGTTCCTTCCCTTGTCCTGTTGTTCCGGTTAGCTACGAGAAAACCGGCCATGCCACCCATCAGTGATCCAACGGTGGGTATACATCCTTTAGGGTCGACATCAATATCGAGGAACAGCTTAATAAACCTTGCTGTCTCGCTTTTCAGTTCAGGTACTCCTTCAATATTCGGATATATAGCGCTAACCCCATCATCAAGAGCAGCTTTCTCAGCCTCGATACCTACAAGGGGTGAAGGTAAGCCGGGCACACCCATTTCCATCCTGATGTACTTCTCACCGCTTGCCTTCTCAATCTGGTTGACAAGCCTGACAATTTCACGTATACTTGCATTATCCAGTGCATCGAGGTCACTATTCTTTATCATGTCCTCGACAATTGAAGGGTCGATAGGGGTATTTCGCATATATACCAGTGTTACTTAATATTTAAATAAACAGGGGCAGTCTTTGCAAACCGCCCCTGTCAGAATAAGTTATTCCTTTGCCATCAGAAATAGAACAAAACCAGTGAGCATAATAATAATTTCCGGGAATAATTTCCGGACAATCGGATTATATTTCTTCAAATCAATATCCCGTCTCATATGCATCGCATCCTCTAAGGGACCCTAAATATACAAATTCTACTTTCAATTTAAAACATGTTAAACATCAGCTTTGGATAATGCTGCAAAGGCCAGTATTATCCCCAGTATAATCCCATAAACAGCAGCAATCAGCACCCTGAACTGTTCAGGCATCATAAAGTTTATTGTCTGTGCGGGTATCCAGAAGAATATTATGGTTTTTTTCAGTACAAAACCATAATGTGTATCCCAGTCAATATTTTTCAGTATGCGGCTTACCTCTATTCGTGAAAAAAAACCTTTCACCGTGCCGCCCGTCATATCTATATGAGAATCAGTTATTTTATGCACAGTCATCAAAACAGGTGCATAGAAAACATTCAGCAGTGCACTGATGCTGAATGCCACAACGACTTTCCGGGCCGTGAATGAGCCTTCCATGGCTTCCTGTGAACCGCTTAAACCTCCAAAATCAAGGAGGATGGGCACTCCCCTGGCAAATATTATAAAAGCTGCCTGTATTGTTATACCGAGGATGCCCCAGACAAATGCCCTGGGAAGGATCCCGAAACCCGGTGCGGTATATTTGCCGGTTCTGATCCTAAGCCCTATTAACTCGCCCGTGGTAGCCAGTATGGCAAACTTTATGAAACTCGAAATAAAGGGGTATCCGGCATAAAACCTGTCATAATGATTATACAATGATTCACTCAGGATAAACGGAGTGAAAAGGGCAAGCAGGAAAAGTACAACATATATGTCTGACCTTTTCATACGCCTAAGTTTTTTGTATTCTTATCCTTGCATCAACTGCCCTCACTGTCTCCTGGTTTCCCATTAGGGGGTTCAGGTCGATCTCAGCTATTTCAGGTGCTGCTTCGAGAAGTGCGGCAAGGCGTATAAGTACATCAGTAAATGCTTTAATACTAACCCCCTTCCGGCCCCTGGTTCCCTCAAGCATCTTAAAACCCCTGAGCTTTTTTATCATGTCTTCAGCCTCCCTCCTTCCAAGTGGAAGAAGTGCACTGTTTACATCCTTTAATACTTCTATGAATATTCCACCAATCCCGGCCATAAGCATGTGGCCAAACTGACCTTCCCTTACTGCCCCTGCAAATAATTCCTGCCCGCCTATCATAGGCTGCATGAGCACTGCTGTTGCTCCCTCGATCTTCATCAGGCGCCTGAATTCAGAAAGTGCTTGCCCCCTGCTGTTTACATTGAGAACCACACCGCCTACATCCGACTTATGAACGGGACCAACCACTTTCATAACCAGTGGGAAGCCCAGTCCGGCTGATTTTTCTGCCGCCTCCTCCTCGCCTGTGACAATTGCTTCATCCACCCTTTCTATTCCGGCAGCGTCGAGTAAGCTGCTTACATCGTGCGGTGCAAGATAAGCGCTTTCACTGCCTGCTATCACCGTCCTTATTCTCCCGGTATCTATCCCGGGCTTTTCCTGGCTGTCATCACCGTAATAAGGTGTATTCATCACCCTGCCGAGGGCATGGGCAAAAACCACCTCATCCGGGAAATTAACATTTCCTTTCTTTATAAATGCCCTGGTTGCTTCTCCTGCATTAATCAGTGATGGCAACACCGGGTAAACCGGTTTTTCCCCTGAGCGCATCCTGTCATGAAGGACATCATAAACCGGGCCTACGTCAAATAAACCGGGGCTGCCAAAGATTACGGCCACCGCGTCAATATCGCTGAAGTCATTTTCACATGCATCAAGTATCTCGGACAGCTGCTCCGCGGTCCCCGTAGCAAGAAAATCTATCGGGTTTGCTACAGATGAACCGGGGAATAATTTCTCCCGCAGGGCATCGGCCTTTTCCCCTTTGAGCTGTGGTATATTCATCCCTTCTTTTGAAAGTGCATCGGTCATCATAACTGCCGGTCCCCCGGCATGTGTTACTATTGCCATATTGCGGCCTGAAGGCAGGGGGCTCATGAGAATGGCTGCCACGGCTGCCATTTCGTAACGTCCATAGCACCTTATTATACCCGCTTTCCTGAAGAGCGCATCCACTGCCACGTCGGGACTTGCCATGGCACCTGTATGAGAAGATGCAGCCCTGCTGCCCGCTTCAGATGAACCGGCCTTGATAGCTGCTATTTTGCAGCCCTTGCCAATAAGTGATGATGCATGCCTGAGCAGCATTGCGGGCTTGCCTATGTTTTCGATATATAAAAGCTTCACCGGTGCACTCCTGCCATGCTCATAATTCTCGTCCAGGTACTTCAGCACATCCTCAACACCAACATGTGCACTGTTGCCAACGGAAAACACACTTGAATAGCGAATGCCATTGGGCATGGTCGATTCCTTTATGAACACAGCTGTGGCCCCTGAACCTGAGATCAGGTCCACTCCCTGCGGATCAAGCGGAGGTATGGGCTCGGTAAAAACACCATTGTAGGCAGGGGTCAGTACACCTATGCAATTCGGACCTATAAGACAGCCTCCATGTGACTCTACAATATCAGCAATTTCCTTTTCCAGCCTTGCCCCTTCCTCATTCTCTTCACCAAAACCGGCTGAAAGAATGATAAAGGCCTTTGTATTTTTTTCATTTGCCAGTATTTCCACTGTCTGTTTACAATACTTTGCAGCAATGGCAATAATTGCAAGGTCGGTTTCTGGAATATCTGAGGGACTGCTGTAGGACTTAAGTCCCTGGACCATTTCTGACCCCGGGTTTATCACATAAAGTTCTCCCTTAAATCCACCGTCAATGATATTTTTCAGCACCTTGCCTCCAGGCTTGGATAAATTATCTGATCCCCCAACAATAACAATATTGCGGGGATTTAATAAGTAGTTATTAATCATAGTGTTACTCTTAGTCAGCTAATGGCTTGAACTGGCGGTGAATGTATAAAATTCAAACAAATCATGCAATGATAATAATTATTGCTGAGTTGTTTGATAATTTAATCCACTCCTATCATAACATTTGATCCTTTTATTATGGCATAGGCCTCCCTGCCTTCCTCGAGACCCAGTTTTTCAAATGAGTTCTTGGTGATAACCGAAGTAATCTCAAGACCGGGACTTATTTCTAACACTACTTCAACGTTTATGGATCCTATTTCATAAGAAAGGACTTTTCCTTTTAATACATTTCTTGCACTAATTTTCATCTTAATAAATGTTATTGGTTCCTATTTTATTAAACGACTCAGTATTTCAATGGAATCAGCGATACATTTTTCACAAACAAGTTCAAATACATTGTTATCAACCAATTTCTGGTGTTCTTCCTCTGAATCCAGTTCAAACTTAATAAGGTCCTTACATGTTGTTGAAGCGTGCAAGACCTTAAACTCAGCATCGAACTTTTGTATCATCCCGTATGCTTCCGTTGTCCTCAGGTCATTATCAGCATACTTTTTGCCGCAATAAAGGCTTATTGCCATGAAACTGCCCGTAACCGCCCCGCATGTTCCCTGCATATGTCCCATACCACCTCCGAAGCCGGATGACACCTTTTCAAGCAACGATACATCCACATCAAGTTCACCTGCAAGCGAACTCAATACCGATTGTGAACAATTAAAACCTGACCTGAATCTCCTTAAGGCTTCACTCTTGATACTCTCCTTATCCATTTTTGTTTGCTGTTTATAAAGCAAATTTAGTGAATAAGCGGATGTTATCAAACCGTGTTAACCAGGCGGCCGCCACGGACGGTGGCGCCAAGGACTATGCCCGAACTCACAACCACCAGGTTCTTTATAATATACTGTCCTTCCAGGGTCAGTGAATAAGGAAAGATATTAAACACCTCCGAGGGTAAAATAAAAACAGGCAGAAAGGTTCCTACCATCTGTATGAAGAGCAACAATAATGTTTCTCTCAGGAATATCTTAAATATCAGACCTATACCGATAACAAACTCAAGTGTAGCCAGGCCGTAAATAATTACCGTATCCGGCAACAAGCCAAAGGTAACAATCCCTATAGTGCTGATAGCCAGGTCCTGGGCAGGACTTAAACCATCAAAATATTTTAAAAATCCGAACCATACGAATATCAGGCCTATGCTCCACCTCAGTAATACCAGCCCTTTTGCTGCCATCCACCTGGTTACCCTTATATCTATTTTCTCGAATGTCTCTCCTCTTAAATTCATTTCAGTTATATTATTTAAAACATTGATGTCCAATTTAGTTCTTGGTAAACATTCAGGGAGATGCTTTGGTTTAAGGCAAAAGCCGTGTTTTTAGATTTTTCTCACCTTTCCCGTATACTGTAGCGGATAAAGATAGACAGCAGGCCATGGCGTGGAGTTTTGACTGATAATATCATCCTTTCTTACTATATTTGTGGCCTTATCGGAAGAGAATGAAAAGCATGGTAAAAGACATACTGAGGAGTAAAAATTTTGATACTGATAAAATAATAAGCCTGCTAAAAGCCAGGGGGGAAGACAGGGATGCACTTTTCAGGGAATCAGCACGTATTAAAAATAAATATTCCGGTAATAAGGTTTATTTCAGGGGATTAATAGAATTCTCAAATGTCTGCGAAAAGAATTGCTTCTATTGCGGTATACGCAGGGATAATAAAAAATTCAAAAGATATACCCTTAGTGACAAAGAAATCCTGGATGCTGCCCGTTATGCCTATGAAAATAATTTCGGATCAATAGTCCTGCAAGCGGGTGAAATGAGTAATCCACATTTCACTGCAAGGGTGACACATTTACTGAAATCAATTAAAGGCCTGTCTGACGGTAAACTTGGAATAACCTTATCCCTGGGCGAGCAGAGTGAGGCTGTTTACCGTGAATGGTATGAGGCAGGTGCACACAGGTACCTGCTGCGCATTGAAGCATCCAATCCAGGCCTTTATGCAAAGCTGCACCCTGAAGATGAGCTTCATAGTTACAATAACAGGATCAACTGTCTTAAAACATTGAAAAATCTTAATTACCAGACAGGTACAGGGGTTATGATAGGCCTGCCTTTCCAGACTTACGAGGATCTTGCTGCTGACCTGCTCTTTATGAAGAACTTCGATATTGATATGGTTGGTATGGGTCCTTACATAGAGCATTCCGGCACACCGCTGATAAAATATAAGGATGAGCTGCTTCCGCTTACAGAACGTTTTGATCTTTCCCTGAGGATGATAGCAGTGCTCAGGATCATTATGAAAGATATCAATATTGCTGCCTCCACCGCCCTGCAGGCAATAGATCCAAAGGGCAGGGAAAAAGCCGTCAGGATAGGTGCAAATGTAATAATGCCCAATATAACACCGGGCATCTACCGCGACGATTATTATCTTTATGAAAACAAACCCTGCAC
>JAZBOI010000160.1:0-9320 GCA_036351095.1 Bacteroidales bacterium
ATTCTTGATGAAAAGGAATTTGTTGTAAGGTAAAATAATTATAGCACAGCCTCTGCGGGTAGCGACACGCAGGGGAAGAATTAATGTACCTGTTTTGCCGGCCGCAGATGCGGGATCCGCATCGTGAAAGTGCGTAACAGGGCTGTCATCCGGGCCGCAGATGCGGGATCCGCATCGTGAAAGTGCGGAGGGATAAAGTCAAAGCGTGGGGAATAAATTATGCCAGGAAGAGGAAAATACACCCTGACATTCTGGATATTCGGTGGTTTTATACTGGGTATCATTGCTGGTTCATTCCTGGGCGACAGTATTTTACCATTTGCAGAACCACTGGCAAATATCTTCCTGAGGCTGCTGAGGATGGCCATTATTCCCCTGGTTATTACTTCCATAGTAAGTGCTGTTGTACAGGTGGGCTCGGCACACGGACTGGGACGCATAGGGGTACGTACACTGGCTTATTACCTTTTGACCAGCTGCCTGGCTATATTCACGGGCCAGACACTGGTAAATATTTTCAGGCCCGGCGAGGGTGCTGAGATAGGACTGGAGGCCGCCCCTGAAAGTATAGAAGTCATCGAGCAGGGACTGGGCAGCATACTGCTGAATATAATTCCGGAGAATCCTTTCCAGGCTATGGCAGAAGGCGACGTGCTGCCTGTCATATTCTTTTCCATCCTTTTCGGCTTTTTCATTACCAGGCTGAAAACAGAGCAGCGTGATCTGCTTGGGAATGTTTTTGATGCGGCCTTCGAGGCAATGCTGAAGATGACCACCTTCATAATATGGTCGGCTCCCTTCGGGGTGTTTGGAATAATTACAGAGATAGTGGCAGAGACGGGATTTGCATCCTTTAAGTCGCTCGGCTACTATTTTCTTATTGTACTCGCAGGGCTGGCCATTCATATGTTTATCACCCTGCCCCTGCTGTTGAGGACACTGGGGAAAATAAACCCCGTGAAGCATTACCGTGGAATGCTTCCCGCCCTCCTGACAGCTTTTACAACATGTTCAACGATTGTTACACTGCCACTTACCATGAAAGCCGTAACTGAAGAGTCGGGTGCATCCAGGAGGGCAGCCGGATTCGTGCTGCCTATAGGGGCCACGATGAACATGGATGGTACCGCTCTTTACGAATGTGTGGCAACAATCTTTATTGCCCAGGTATATGGCTTTGAGCTGAGCTTTACGGCACAGCTGACGGTGGCCGTGACTGCCGTGCTGGCTTCCATAGGCGCAGCAAGCATCCCTATGAGCGGAATGGTGATGATGTCAATTATTCTCAGTGCTGTGGGCCTGCCCCTGGAAGGAGTGGCAATAATACTGGCCGTTGACCGTATACTTGATATGTTCAGGACAACAGCCAATGTCTTCAGCGACAGTTGCGGTGCGGTAATAATATCAAGATTTGAATCGCTCGCCGATAAAAAAGCCAATTAATGTTAAATATAGTCTGCGAATATGCAGTCTGATATTTTTTGAATAATTTAACAGCACAAATATGCTGGGAGAAACTTATAAAATATTAAAAATCAATAATTATGGATGAAAAGAAATACTTTGTCAGGGATATGCCGAGACGAAGATTCCTGGAATTAAGTATGAAAGGCGGACTGCTGGTGGCAGCCACACCCGCCCTGCTGTCGCAGCTCACTTCCTGTAAGCCCCAGGGCCTTTCGGCCAGCGGGCTTGCCATGGATAAGGCCACCCTGGATAAGGTGATTGCCGAGGCGCTAAGTAAAGGGGGTGAGTTTGCAGAGGTATACCTCGAGAACCGTACATCCCGGAATATAGTGATGGAAGAATCCAGATTTAAGAGCGGACTATACGGTATAAGCCAGGGTGCAGGTGTAAGGGTTATATCAGGAAACAAGACCGGTTATGCATATACCGATGATATTACACAGGAGAACCTTTTAAGGGCTGCAAAGGTGGCCTCTTATGTTGCAAGGGAAGGTGGAGCAGTAACACCGGTCAATGTTAGCCAGGCTGCCAGGGATAGTTTTATTAGCGTGGAGAAGCCGCTGGCAGATATCGCTGACAGCAGGAGGATAGAAATAATGCAGAGGGCTGACCAGGCAGCAATGGATTATGACGGGAGGATAAAAATGGCAATGATAGATTATTATGACGAAATAAGGGGAAGGGTCATTGCCAACAGTGAAGGTATATACCTGAGGGATGAATTACCACTGCTGTTTTTTATCGTGCAGACCATGAGTGATGATGGTAAGGCAAGGCATCTCTCAAGGGAAAGACTTAGCCGTCACAGCGGCTTTGAGATGTTTGAGGAAGTCAGCCCCGAAGAAGTATCCAGAAGAGCTGCAAGAGAAGCAATAGCCATGCTCGATGCCGAAGATGCACCCGCCGGGATGATGGATGTGGTTATGCAGAACGGATGGGGCGGCGTGCTGGTACATGAAGCTGTTGGCCACCCGCTCGAAGCCGATAATATAGCAAAGGGCATAGGGGCATTTACAGGAAAAGTGGGCCAGAAAGTGGCAAGTGATGTTTTTACCATGGTGGATGACGGGTCAATACCCAATGCAAGGGGAACAATAAATTTTGATGATGAAGGGACACAGTGCCGGAAAAATGTACTCATAGAAAAAGGTGTACTGAAAGGTTATATGACAGATATACTGAGCGCCAGACAACTGGCTATGGATAGGACAGGTAACGGCAGAAGGGAATCATTTAAGTATATCCCCATACCGAGAATGACTAATACCTATATTGATAACGGTGATTCTGAACCGGCCGATATACTGGCATCAACGACAAAGGGCATATATGTTCAGAGCCTTAGCGGGGGAAGTGTTAACCCGGTTACCGGTGTGTTTAATTTCACATGCCGCGAAGCTTATCTTATCGAGAACGGCAAAAAGACAAAACCGGTTAAAGGGGCCACCCTTATCGGTTCATGTATGGAGGTGATACAGAATATTGACGCCGTGGGGAATGACCTTGCATTCGGACCCGGCATATGTGGAAAAGGACAGTCGGCCGAGGTGGATGCAGGACAGCCGACGGTGAGGATTCGTGGTATTAACGTAGGGGGCTCAAGGGCCTGACAGGGCTTTACCTGTTTTTAATTAATGACTAAAAACCCAAAGCAATGAATTATAAGAATCTTACAGCAAAACTGCTAGATAAATGTCTTAAATACGGGGCTGATGAGGCAGAAGTCTACCTTCAGTCGACCCGCAACCTCAGCATACAGGTCCTTAACGGAGAAATAGAAACAGTGGAGGAGGCTTCATCACATGGCGTTGGATTCAGGGTATTTGTGGACAATAAAATGGGCTTCAGCCATTGTAATGATTTCAGCAATTCAGCAGTTGAAAATACAATTAAAAGAGCTATTGCCTTTGCAAAGCTGACAAGTCCTGATGAAAACAATATACTCACTGATAATATGGGTATAAGTGAAGTTGAGGGCTTGTTTGATCCTGCCATAGCCGGGGTGTCAATGGAAGAAAAAATTGACATGGCTCTTAAACTTGAAAAAATGGCCATGAGCGACCACCGGATAAGCAAAAGCTCGGGATCGGGCTTCAGCGAATCGGAAACGGAGGTGTTCATTGCCAATTCACACGGACTCTCAAAATCGTATAAGTCGGGTGGATGCGGTATAGGCGTAAGCGTGGTGGCAGAAAAGGGAGAACAGAAGAATACGGGAGGTGAATATTGCTCGAGACGCCAGTTCAGCGACCTTAAGAAACTGGAGGAGCTGGCTGCAAAAGCATCAAGGGATGCTTATGAGATGCTCGACCCAAAGATGGTCCGTACCCAGAGAGCTGCCGTTATTGTTGATCCTGATGTGGCCAGGTCAATACTGGGAGGTGTGATAGGCGCGCTTAACGGGGAAAGGGTATTGCAGGGAGCCAGCTTCCTGAAAGATTCAATGGATCAGAAAATTGCCTCCGACCTGCTGGCCATAATTGATGACGGCACAAAGGAAAAAGGAATGGCCAGTGCCCCCTTCGACGGTGAGGGTGTGCCGACAATGAAGAACACACTGATTGAAAACGGGGTGCTTAAATCTTTTATTTATAACACATCAGCAGCTAAAAGAGCCGGAACGGAAAGTACGGGAAACGCTTCAAGGAGAGGCTTTACATCATTGCCGGGCATAGGGACACATAATATTTACCTGCTGCCCGGGAAGCACACGCGAAATGAAATAATTGCATCAACTGACAGGGGCTTGCTGCTCAAGGGACTGACAGGTTACGGCATAAATTCGGTGAATGGTAATTTCAGCGGCGGGGCGAGCGGATTCTGGATTGAAAAGGGCAAAATACTCTATCCTGTTAAAGGTCTTACCATTGCAGGAAAGGCTTCAGATATCCTCAATGATATTGATATGATGGGTACCGACATTGATATGAATGATACTTTCGCCTCCCCAACCTTCAGGGTAAGTGAAATGCTTATCGGAGGAGCATGATTGTGAAAATGTTTTTTAGAATCGCATTTTTTGCCCTACTGTCCCTTTCGTTTACAGGGGCAGCTGGCCAGGACTGGAGAAGGGAAGCCGAGCCCCGGGGTTTTGATTTCAGGAACCTGGGAGCCTTCAGGATAAGTGCCTGGGTGGGTGAATTTGCAATACCCGTCAACCCGGGCGAGAAACATAAATATACATGGTATGCTGCCGCACGCGCCGGTGGTGTATGGAAAACGGTAAATAACGGAACCACCTTTGAATGCGTGTCGGACGATCTTGGAGTCAATGCGATAGGAGATGTTGAACTGGCTCCCTCAGATCCGGATATAGTATGGATAGCTACGGGGGAGGATTTCAATGCCCGTTCATCATACTATGGCAACGGTATATGGAAATCAACAGACGGGGGCAATTCATGGAAGCATATGGGGCTGGAAGATTCTCATCATATAGCCGAGATAATAATACATCCTGATAATCCTGATATTGTGTGGCTTGCAGTTATGGGGCACCTGTATTCTGAAAACGAGGAAAGAGGGGTTTTTAAAACTACTGACGGTGGCATTACATGGTCAAAGGTCCTTTATATCGATGAAGCGACAGGCATAATTGACATTGCGATTAATTCAAAAAACCCGGATGTCCTCTATGCCAGTGCCTATGAAAAGGTGAGGTTGCCATGGACCTTTGAGCCCGGAGGGGAGAAAAGCAGGTTATACAAGAGTGTTGACGGGGGCGATAAGTGGGAAATGATCAGCGGTGGCGGCTTTCCCGGTGGCCCGCTTGGAAGGATAGGGATAGACGTCCAGCACAATAATCCTGATGTTGTCGTTGCAGTTGTGCAGAACCTTAACCCGAAGCCGGGAAGCGATACTGATGCACCTCTTGAGTTTGATGAATTCACTGACAGATCATTTGACAACCTGGTTGGCGGCGAATGCTACAGGTCGATGGATGGCGGCACAACATGGGAAAGGCTGAATGACCCGGATGAAGTTGATGTAAGCGGTAAAGCTGCCTATAGCTTTAATAAGATATGTATCGATCCCGATGATCCGGATAAGATCTATATTATAGGCGAAGGTATGCATGTTACCCTCGATGGGGGAAAAACATGGCCCCGCTCGCGGGAGAGTGCTTTGTTCCATACCAATTTTGGAGATAACCGGACCCTGTGGATAGATCCGGATGATGGCAGGCATATGTTCCTGGGATCTGACGGTGGAGTGTATGAAACATGGGACGGCGGTAAAAGTATGTTTCACTATTACAATATACCCCTGGGTGAAATCTACATGGTTGAGGTGGATGATGCAGAACCCTATAACATATATATAGGCCTGCAGGATCATGAAACATGGAAGGCACCGTCGAACAGCTGGTCGGGACAGATAAGCATCAAGGACTGGGTAATAAGCGGGATGTGGGATGGTATGCACACAAAGGTGGACCATGAAGATAACAGATGGCTGTACTTTACGACACAGTTTGGTTCGCACCACCGGGTTGACCAGGCCACGGGAGAAAGAACCAGCATTGCACCGCTTCCCCCGGAAGGATCTGAAAGGTACCGCTATACATGGAATGCTCCCATCATGTTATCTCCTCACGATAGCAGGATACTGTATGCCGGGGCACAAAAGCTGCTGCGATCACCCGACCGGGGTGCTACGTGGGAGGAAATATCACCCGACCTCACAACAAACGATAAGGTAAAAATTGCGGGAACAGGTCATGTTATGTATTGTACCATAGTATCAATGGATGAATCACCCTTAACTCCGGGACTTATCTATGCCGGAACGGACGACGGTAAGGTACATGTGACAATGAACCATGGTACTGACTGGAAGGAACTTACCCCCAATGTGTTAAGGGCAGGCGTTCCCGGCGAAAGGTGGGTTTCAAGAATAATAGCCTCAAAACATAATGAAGCAGGAGCCTACCTCACCCATACGGGTTACAGGAATGATGATTTCAAAGCTTATGTCCTCAAAACGACAGACTACGGTAATACCTGGGAGGATATTTCATCCAACCTGCCGGATTATCCGGTGAACGTTATTTTTGAAGATGCAAGGAACCCCGATCTTCTCTTCCTGGGGAATGACATAGGTGTGTATTATACCCTTGACGGGGGAGAGGAATGGACAAAACTGGATGCCGGGATACCACCTGTGGTAGTGAGGGACCTGCTTGTTCATCCGAGGGAGAACGATCTGCTGGTCGGGACTTACGGTCGAGCCGCCTGGCTGGGAGATATAAGCCCCCTGCAGCAGATGACCGCGGAAGTGGCTGAAAGCGATTTCCACCTCTTCGATATTGAAGCAAAACCACAGCTTAATTATTCGCAGCAGGCTCAATGGGGTAATTATCACATGACAGGAAGCAACCATCTGCGTACTCCCAATGAGCCAAACGGACTGGAAATTTGGTTCCGGTTTAAAAATGACGGGTGGGGCACAGCCGGTCTGACGATAAGCGACAGTGATGGCAGGGAGGTATACAGCCGTGATATACCGGTTAGCAAGGGTATCAGGAAGGTGTACTGGAACACTTACAGTGCCAGTCCCGGAACCTATACGGTTTCTTTAAGCTATATGGGAAAAACAATTAGTAAAAAAGGTATAGTTAAAGAAAGATGCTTGTGGCCCGTACTCAATTATAATGATGAACCAGGGAAAGATGGAAATGACGAGCGGGGTAAAGATAAATATTAGTCAAGCAGCCTGGTGAAGGCATCTTTCAGAGTGGGATACCTGAAACTATAGCCTGCAGCGATGATCTTTTCCGGCGAAACCCTGCTGCCTTCAAGGAGCATGGAGGCTTTTTCACCAAAAAGGACTTTCCACATAAAATCGGGTGTCGGTGGCATCAGGATTTTTTTATTTTTGACCGAGGAAAGAGTCCTGATAAATTCCCTGTAGGTGACATGTTCAGGCGCTGCTGCATTGAATGCTCCATCCATGCCTGTGTCGGACAGGATTTTAAGGTAGATACCGCAAAGATCTTCAATATGTATCCATGGAAGATAATGTTTGCCATTACCGAAAAGGGGAAGGAATCTCATATTAATGGCAGGCAGTACCCTTTTAAGCATGCCTCCTTTCTTCGACAGGACTATTCCCGTTCTTATTATTGATGTGCGGTAACCTCCGGAGCGAAAGTGCCCGGCTGCCTCTTCCCATTCCACGCAAAGCCTGGCAAGAAAATCACCGGCCGGAGGATCATTTTCACTGAAGATCTTCTCCGTGGTCATGGCGCCATAATAGCCTATGGCCGAGGCACTGGTGAAGGATTTTAATTCCGGGTTCCTCTTTTCAACAGCATCAAAAAGGAGATGGGCAGAAAGAACACGGCTATCGATAATTTTTTTCTTGCGAGCTTTTGTCCAGTAACCCGAGCCTAAATTAGCCCCGGCAAGGTGAATGATATGATCAACACCTTCAACAGCTCCTTCTTCAATGCTTCCCCTGCCAACGTCCCATTGGAAGGGACGGGCGATAGCCGGGGCCCTGCTGCCCCGGGTCAGTATCCTCAGTTTGTAACCGGCATTATGAAGCAAGGGTAATAAAGAGCTGCCTACAAGGCCGGTGCCGCCTGTAATTAAAACTGTTGGTTGCTGGTTTTTATCCATAAATGGAATATACTTTGTGTCTGGCAATAAGCTCACCAGGTAAGTTAAATTGCCTTTTATGATGTTGACCCTGTAAGAAAATCAGCTCAAGGGACCCTTTAACATGATCGGGCTGATTCGCTCTCTTCAAAGGTAAGAATATTATCCTTAATGTATAACAGCTTATATGAACACATATATTTTGCTACTATGTTCAAATATCTTAATTTTACCGGCTGTTAAATAAACAAGGGTATATTAAATCACATTCATCATGGCTAACCATAAAACAAACAAGGGAGTTATTGCAATTCTTACCGGTGGAGGAGATGTGCCGGGACTGAATCCGGCTATCAGGGCGGTGACCATCAGGGCAAACCGGGAAGGTTACAAAGTTATCGGGCTCAGAAGGGGCTGGGCCGGTATTATCGAACTTATAAGGGATAAAAAAGCTGATAACAGCAGCTGTTACCAGGTGCTTACGGATGATATAGTCAATAAGGCAGGGCGTACCGGAGGGACTTTCCTGCATACGTCAAGGACCAGGCCAAGCCATGTTCCCAAATCAGATCTGCCCGATCATCTTAAGGAAGCTTATAGTGAAGAACTTAATGACCTAACCCCGGAGGTCATCAAGAACCTGGAATGGCTGGGGGTTGATTATCTTATTCCAATCGGGGGCGACGATACCCTGAGCTACGGTGTTCACCTCTATAAACAGGGTGTAAAGGTTGTGGCCATCCCCAAGACCATGGATAATGATGTGCCTGGGACGGATTACTGCATTGGTTTCAGTACATGTGTAACAAGAACCATACATATGACAAACAGCCTGAGGACATCGGCAGGTTCACATGAGAGGCTGCTGGTGCTCGAGGTATTCGGACGCTATGCCGGATTTACCGCCATGCTTCCTGCCATGGCCGGAGCAGCTAACCGCTGTGTCATTCCCGAGTATAAATTCAAGATTGATCACCTCGCACAGCTCCTTGTTGAGGACAGGAACACCAACCCCAGTAAGTATGCTGTTCTGCTTATCAGTGAAGGAGCAATGTTCGAGGGAGGAGAGATGATATTCTCCAACAGTGAAAAAGATGCTTACGGCCATGCCAAGCTGGGAGGTATAGGTGATATTGTTTCAAATGAGTTGAAAAGACTTTCTGTAAAATATAACAATGGCAAGACAATCAATGTAATAAACCAGAAACTTGGTTATATGGTAAGGGGCGGCGATCCCGATGCCCTTGATTC
>JAZBOI010000161.1:0-2692 GCA_036351095.1 Bacteroidales bacterium
ATGTAGACTTTAAGTTCCATATTGATAAGGTCGGCGATTTTTACAACAGGTTTACCCGTGGCCGTAATTTCTCCGGCCTCGGCATATTTCTCAAGGACGGTACCTTCAGAGGGACTTTTTATATAGCATCTCTCAATCTGTTCAGTCAGCATGGCCTCCCTGGAGTTGAATACTTCCAGCTCGCTCCTGATTGTCAATTTCTGAGAATTATTTGCCTCTTTCTGCTTTTCAAAAACCCTGAGCTGTCCTGTAAGATCATCCAGTTGTTTTTGCGTTGCAGCCTTATCACGCAGCATACTCTCCACTCTTTCAATATTTACCCGGAGGTTGCTTATCTGTTGCTCAATGATCCTGTTCTGTGCATCAATGGAGCTGAGTTTTGTTATTACACTGTTGCGGCTTGCTTCCAGTTCGGCAAGCTGCAGTTTCAACATAACTGTGTCAGTCATTGCTATAAGCTCACCCCTGTTTACCCGGTCTCCCTGCTCCACCAACATGCCAAGAATTTTACCGGAAGTTTCTGAAGCAAGCATAATTTCCTTAGACTCAAAGTTACCCCATGCATCAGGTTCATCATTCGAACTGCCACAGGAAGTGACCAGGGCTATCAGGACAGTGAAGTATATCAGTTTTCTCATTTTGGTGATATTTATGTTATTCAATTTCTTTTCCGGCTATGTTCAGATATTCAACCTTCGCTTTTATAAGACTGACGGCATGTATTTCCCGGTTTATGACAGCCTCTTTCTCCTTTGACCATTCCCTGAGGTATTCAGAAGCTGTTATAGTGCCGTTATTATACTGCGAAAGAGCTGTTTTGCGTACACTTTCAAGTGTCGCAATCAGTTCATCATCACTTTCCAGTGCTGTCTCCAGGCTTCTTATCTCAGCGTATTTCATTTCGAGGGCACGATCCAGGTTTTCTTCCAGGCTCTTTTTGTGCGAGTCTATGATAGCCTTGTTAATATCAATAAGCTGCTGCTGCCTCTTACTGTTTTTCCAGTCGATGATCTTCCATTTTATTCCCGCTCCAACAATATAATATGGGCCAAAGGTGTCTGAGAAAAAATCATTACCCGGGGGCTTTCCATAGCCCAGTGTTGCAAAGGCGAAGGCCCTGGGCATCCTTTCGCTTTTTACCAGGTCCTTGCCCGCATCCAGCTGTTGTCCCTTCAGATCCAGTACATTCAATTCGGGGCGCAGCACTTCCCCGCCGGGTGTTAAGTACACTTCCGGTACGAGAGCCCTGGTTTCGTGGTTAATTTCCATGCCTGTAAGCTGTGACAGGACAGCTGCGGTTGAGTTAGTTCTGATCCCAATTTCGCCTGCCTGTTGTTCAATACTGATTTTCTCGGCCCTGAGCACATCCCTGTCAGAAGGCAGGAGCACGCCGTTCCTGATACCTGATTCAAGGCTCAGTATCTGCTCCGTTATGGTCTGGAGGTAAACAGCAAGCTTCTCTTTTTGTTTCTGAAGGAGGATGAAGGTAAAATAGTAGCTGTTAACCTGTTCTCTTATAGCGTATAATTCCACTTCAACTTCCTCCCTCTTTACTTCAAGGGCTGCATCTTCAACGAGACGAATACTTTTTGTTGCTCCCCCGTCATAAATAAGCTGGTTAATATCCATCGTCACCTTATACTGATCATGAGGTACTACAGGCAGGTAATCTTCTATTCCCGGCAGGGGTGCCATGCCCAGGGAGTTACCCAGGTCAGCTACACTGGAGTTATACAGGGCAGTGGCCCCGGCTTCAATTTTAGGGTACCATGCAGAATTCAGATTATCCTGCTTAAGTTGCCATATCTGCTGTTGCAACTGTTTTTCTCCTGCCCGCGGGTGATTGTCCAGGGCATTCTCATAGCATGTCTTCAGGCTTATCAGGTCCTGGGCCGCCATATTTAAAGAGCAGGCTATAAACATTAGCAGGATCATCGGTCTATACTTTTTCATTGTCCGGGCTTGTTTTTGGGTTTAACCATGTATTGTTTAAGGGCGCTGATAATAAACTCGGGAGCTACATGCATCCTTTCCTTTATAAAGCTGTCATAGTCAATTTCCTCCTGCTGCAATATGCCCCTGATTATTGGTTCTGCAGCTATGGGGAAGACAGAGAGAGAGATGATACTAACCATAAGATGAGGTATGGCTTCTTCGGGAATCCTGGAGGAAAGATCTCCTGACATTTTTGCTTTTATATTCTTAATATTGACCCTGCTGAGAAATTTCTGCAGGAGTTCCGGGTTCCTGTTCACCTCGGTAAGTATAAAAAGTGGCAGTTTTGGATTCTTCTGCAGAAAACTGATATGTTCTTTAAAGAAATACCTGATTTTTTCTTCAAAGGGCATGTCCTCTTCAAATATGGCGGCGAATTTTTTGAACATCTTGTCTGACAGCTTATCAAAGACTGCCGTAAATAATTTGTCCTTGCTCCTGAAGTAATAGTGCAGCAGTGCTTTGTTTATGTTTGCCCTGTCTGCAATATCCTGCATACGGGCTGCTGCCAGGCCCTTTTCCTCAAATATCTCGGTGGCAGCTTCAAAAATCCTTTCCTCCGTTTGCCTGTCTGCCTTTGTCATTTGTTTAACTGTTTAGTTTAATCAATTAAATAAACTATATGGATTAACTAAATGGTTAAAATTATGACAAAGTTTTCAAAAAAGCAAATTATTTCTGATAAATTTATCGGTAG
>JAZBOI010000162.1:0-2467 GCA_036351095.1 Bacteroidales bacterium
AATGGTTCTCAGAAAAACCCGCAAATAACTTCTCGTATCATATCCCTTATGACTGTAGAAACGTCTGTCTTCTGTTTCAATCAATGATTTAAGGAGGTGTTCCGGCAATTCATCCAGCTTGATATTTGTCCGGTTTTTAGCAAAGTATTTACCAATAAGGACAGAGTCAGAGGAATAGACCAGGGTTGCCTCTTCATTGCTTATTCCTGCAAGTTCCTTTTTCCCTGGCAGGGAACCGCCCAGACCTGAAAGCACCAGCAGATAAAGTAGTACCATAAAAAAGATCAGTACTGCAGCCATTGCCGCAAGAAATGCAGGAATTTTTTTAAGGTATAGGTTTTTCTTTTGCATCATATAGCAAATCCGTGCCTTGCTCTAAATAAACGGCAAAGTTATACAATAGATTATACTAATTTAAGAATTGCTTTATTAACTTTATGAAGGATTAAGCTATATATGACCAATGAAAAAACTGATTATATTTTTCTTTTTATGCCTGTTTACTGTTAGTTGCAAAAATACAGGCACGGTGACCAGGCCCGGTTTTAATTACAATCCAGGAATGGAATATATTGAATACATTCCACAAGAATCAGATATTATCATATCAAGGGACGAGTATCATAATAAATTGTATGGTTTCTGGCTAGGGCAGTGCATTGCCAACTGGACCGGACTTGTAACAGAGATGGATAAGATAGGTAATATAGGTGAGATCAAAACAGGGGCATTTTACACAAGGGATGACTGGGGCAAGCCCGATCAACCCAGTATCTGGGCAGATGCGCCCAGCGACCTGTCCCCTACCATTGATTTTGTTTTTAAGGATGAAGGTGAAATCTGGGGTGCTGATGACGATACCGATATTGAATACATGTACCAGCACCTTTTGCTGGAGAATGAAACCAGCACTCTGAGCCCGGAACAAATAAGGGATGGCTGGTTAAAACATATCAGGGTTGAGGAAGAGAATTATTTATGGGTATCCAACCAGAAGGCTTTTGACCTGATGCTTGAAGGGGTGTTGCCTCCTGAAACCGGTGATCCTGCCATGAACCCGGAATATGAAATGATTGACGCTCAGCTTACCACGGAAATATTCGGGCTCTTTGCCCCTGCCCGCCCCGACATAGCACTGCGAATGGCTTACCTGCCAATCAGAACCACGGCAGCTAAAGAGGCCGCATGGATTTCTGAATTCTATGTTACCATGCATTCCCTCGCATCAAGGCTTGACGATACTTTAGCGGTCAGGGAGCAAATATTCCGGATGGCTGATGAAGCCCGCAGAAGATTGCCGGAAGGATCATACCCTGCAGCCATGTATGATTTTGTCAGGAAAAAATATGAATCCGGTATTCCATGGGAGCAGGCAAGGGATTCAATATATGTAAGGTACCAGGTAAGGGGTGAAGACGGATATGATATCACATCCAGAAATCTTGTGTGCAACGGCTGCTTTGCTGCCGGCATAAATTTCGCGGCAAGCCTGGTGAGCCTGTTTTATGGTGAAGGAGACATCAGGGAAACCATAAAAATTGGCACACTGACAGGGTGGGACTCTGATAATCCTACTGCGACATGGGGTGGGCTGCTGGGCTTTATGCTTGGCAGGGATGGCATTGAAAATGCATTTAACAGAAAATTTGCCGGCAGCTACAATATACACAGGACCAGGCAGAATTTCCCTGGCAATGGAATTGACACCTTCGATAAGATGGCACAGAAAGGATTATTTGTTATTGACAGGGTGGTGCAGGAGGAGATGGGCGGAGGCGTGGACCTGAAAAGGAATGTATGGTATATACCCGCTATGGAAAGCCAGGAAAGCCAGCTGGGCCAGGAAAGCCAGCTGGGCCAGGAAAGCCAGCTAAGCCATGAGGCTGATATGAAGCAATTATGGTTGTGTTTAGGACTGCTTGCCGTTATATGGATTTTCAACGGCTATTCAATAATACATGCCATCAGGAAGAGCATACTGGCTGAACTCTATATGCATGCCGGCATGGGTATTTTTTTCTCTGTCATGGTACTGGAGCTGACCATTGGCAATGCAGGTGCCTGGGAGAGGCTGGACTCTTTATGGCTGCAGGTATTCGGACTTGCCCTCTACCTGCCCTCGGGCTACTTTGTTATCACTTCCCTTATTGCACTAAGGCACAGGGGCAAAGCCAGGGGAACAGATTTCACCGAGTCAACAGAGCTTATTACGGAAGGATTATACGGAAGGATAAGACAGCCAATGTCGCTCGGGCTTGCCATCTGGTCTCTTGCTTTTATCATGGTTTTCCAGTCAGTACCGGCAACGATACTGAGCATTATATCACTGTTCTGCTTCTGGATGGCTGCGAGGAAGGAAAGTGAACATAATATCAGGAAATTTGGAAAAGAGTATGAGGAATATATGGAGAAGGTGCCAATGTGGAACTATTTCAAAAAACTGAAATGAAAATTTTGCGTATACAAC
>JAZBOI010000163.1:0-5951 GCA_036351095.1 Bacteroidales bacterium
AGAATTCTACCAGGATGAGGATGATAAGGAAATGCGCAGGCGGGACAGGAGAAGATTTTCACCTCACTGGGCCGGCTTCGAACTGGGAATAAATAATTATGTGACATCCGACTATTCGATGAGCCTCCCGCCCGAACTGAGCTATATGGACCTTAATACCGGGAAATCATTCAATGTGAATATTAATTTCGTACAGCTCGGAATAGGCTTTTCCAGGCATTTTGGTATTGCAACGGGACTGGGACTGGAATTCAATGATTATAAATTTGAAGGTAATAACAATATCACCAAGGATGAAGATGGCGTTATTGTGCCCTACTATCCTGAAGACGGCATCCAGTATGAAAAGACAAAACTATCAACAAGCTACCTTACCATGCCCCTGATGCTGGAAGCCCAGATACCCGTAAGATCGCGCAGGACACTGAACATTGCAGCAGGAGCCATTGGTGGCGTAAAGATAGGATCGCATAACAAGATGGTATATTATGACGGGGGTAAACAAAAGGTAAAGGAAAATGACGATTTCAGCCTTTCAGTGCTGAGGTACGGGCCAACAGTAAGGTTGGGATACGAAGGCTTCCAGGTGTATGCCACATATTATATGAACGGCCTGTTCATTGAAAATAAAGGACCCGAACTCTATCCCTTCCAGGTCGGCATAGCTTTCTCATTTAATGACTGAGAATTTGGACAATAAATAACTTTCTACCTGTACATGACATGCTGACCCGTACATAGACCAGGAGGTAAGATTTGTACGGGTCACACATGCACCACTGACCGTTACAGCCGGCACCTGTCTGAAGACCTGTGCCGGCTGATGCATGTATTCCACAATTGTCTTATCTTTGCCTTCAGTATAATAACTGGTAAAATGGCACACAGGAACCTTCTTTCTGAAAGCGAGAAAAGACGATATGCAATGCATATAAAGCTCCCTGGTGTGGGAGAGGAAGGACAGCAAAAACTGAAGGATGCTTCAGTCCTCATTATCGGTGCAGGCGGCCTGGGATGCCCCGTGCTGCAATACCTTACCGCTGCAGGAACAGGGAATATAGGACTGGTCGACTTTGACATGGTAAGTGAAAGCAACCTGCCGCGCCAGATACTCTACCGCGCTGATGACAGGGGTAAACTGAAAACCATTATCTCCAAACAAAGACTGAATGAACTAAATGATCATGTCATTGTCGAAATACTTAATATCAGGTTCAATGAAAAAATTGCCCTTGACCTGCTTGATGATTATGATATAATAGTGGATGCAACAGATAATCACGAAAGCCGCTATATAATCAATGATGCCTGTATTGTTGCAGGTAAACCAATGGTGCACGGTGCCATCTACCGTTTTGAGGGACAGGTGTCGGTCTTTAACTATAACAACGGACCTTCCTACAGGTGCTATAACCCCGAAACAGAAAATGACTACAATAAGCCTGAACCATCAGAAAATGGCATGATAAATGTATTACCGGGCATTACCGGCACCTACATGGCAAATGAAGTGATTAAAATAATTCTTCAAACAGGAAAGGTTCTTTCCGGTGAAGTTTTAATATTCAATATATTAACTAATAAGCATTATTTATTTAAAGTAAAACCTGATCCTTATCAGCGCTCGATAAACATATTTAATCTAAAATCCAATAAATCATGAGGCTACTACTTATAAGCAATTCAACAAATGCAGGTGAAGAGTACCTGGATTATCCGAAGGAAGAGATACGCAAGTTCCTGGGTGAAGAAACTGTAAAGGCCCTTTTTATTCCCTATGCCGCGGTAACATTCTCATTCGATGATTATGAGAAAAAAGTGCGGAACAGGTTCAGGGAGGTGGGACATGATATCGAATCCATACATAATTTCCAGGACCCGGTCAGTGCGGTCAAAGAAGCAAAAGCCATTGTTGTTGGAGGTGGAAATACATGGCAGTTGCTGAAAATGATTATTGAGCAGGGCCTGATTGAAGCGGTAAGGGAAAAGGTACTGGGCGGCACACCCTACGTAGGCTGGAGCGCCGGTTCAAATATGGCTTGCCCAACAATACGGACAACCAATGATATGCCCATACTGGAACCTTCATCTTTTAATGCTTTTAATCTTATCCCCTTCCAGATAAATCCGCATTACCTCGACGCCAATCCAGACGGGCACGCCGGTGAGACACGACAGCAGAGAATAGAGGAGTTCCTCGTGGTAAACCCGGGAATATATGTGGCCGGTCTCAGGGAAGGAACCATGCTCCTGCTTGAAGGTGAGAGCCTGAGGCTGATTGGCCCCAGGAAACTAAGATTGTTCAGGAAAGGTGATGAACCGGCAGAATTCTCAGAAAAGGACAGGCTTGACTTCCTGCTGGAAAAATAATTAAGCAGATGAATGAAGCGTGCAGGTAAAATATTTAAATATATTGCAGCTGTAGGTATATCCCTTGTACTTATACTTTACCTTGTTTCACTCGTTCTTGAAACAAAGATATCCGCTGTATTCACCAGGGAGCTGAATAAGAGGCTGTCGGCACCTGTCACCATGGAAAAACTGAACTTTTCCCTTTTGAAAAGGTTTCCGCGTGCATCAGTTGAACTACATGATATCCTGCTCCAATCACCCCCTGCACCGGGTATAGTAACAGATTATCCCGACACACTGCTCTTCGCAGACAGGATGATCCTTACACTGAAAATTGCACCCCTTATAAATAAGAATTATATAGTCGACCGTATCGATATAGAAAAGGGTATAATAAATATCTGCAGGGATGAGTCGGGTACAATGAATACTGATATCTGGGTACGGGCAGAAGACACAGATACAACGGTGATGAACCTGAATATCAATAATGTAAATATTAATAGTTCAAGCTTCACTTATACTGTACCATCCCGGGGCTTTCACCTGGATATCTTTGTAAACAACTCGTCCAACAAACTTAACATGGACAGGGGCCATACAGGCCTGAAGTCTAAAAGCAGCACCGTGCTGATGCGACTGGCAACGGGTCAGAAATACCGCCTGAACGGGCCATACCCGGTGAAGTTTTCTGCTGCACTCCAAATGACAGGTGACAGTATAAGGATAGAAGAGGCGGAGATGGATATCAACGGCATCCCGCTGGAAGGTAACTGCCTGATTATCACCTCTGAGAGCACAATATCGGCTGTGCTGAATACTGCAAAGACTGAAATTGACAGGCTGGCTGAAATTATACTGCCCGGGAACATTGATTTTATAAATAAGCATGATATCGGCGGATTGCTATCTTCTTCTGTAAGAATAAGTGGTTCTTACGGCAGTAATCAGGCAATTGAATTAAGCTCTGAGCTCGAACTGAGCCGTGGTGCGTTTAATATCCCATCGGGGGATATACAGTTTGAGGATATAGCTACACGTGCCAGGCTAAGGATGGGTTTTGGGAAGCAGAACAGGAATTTTGAAGTCAGCTCCCCAGGCTTCAGTGCCACCCTCGGGAAAACTTCATTTTACGGTTCCTTCCTTCTCAGGGACCTTGTCAATCCTTACATTGACCTTATAATAGCAGGCTTATTCCCTTCGCCCCAGCTAACGGCATTGTTCAAAGAAGGAAACATTGCTTCCTCTGCCGGTAATATAAGGCTTAATGCCAGGCTCTCAGGTTCTGTACCGGGCAAAAAGGGGCAGGGAGATTTTAATATTTTTGAACTGCAACGCTCCGTTAATATGGGACTCAATGCAGTAAACCTTGAACTGCCTGGGCTGGAAGGAGAGATCAGCAATATTAACGGAAATATTATGATTGCTGACAATGTATGGGCAGACGATCTCAGCATGAGTTACAACAATCAGAACATTGCCCTTAACGGTATGATCACCGGCTTTAACGACTGGCTTCTGAAAAAGGACCCTTCACTCAGAATCACAGCCGGGCTGTGGTCAGACAGGATCGACATTGACTCATTCAGGGATAAGTTTATGGCCGGAAAAAGGGATGCAAATGGCAATAAGGTCGGGGAAGGGCAAAATGATGCAGCAGGCAGGGACAAAAACTCTTCCCGGGATTTCAGGCCTGAGATTAATCTGAATATATTATGTGACAGCATCATTATGGGCAATTTCAGGGCATCCCTTTTTGAAGCCGACCTTTCTTACCAGCCGGGCCTGGTGGATATCAGCTCGTTCAGCATGAACACCCTCAGCGGCTTCCTGTCGGGAAACGCAGCAATTGCCGATCTGAGGGATAAGGGCTTTGCCATGAGGGGATGGTTTGACATTGAAAATATTGACATTAATAAGACATTCACCACTTTCAATGATTTTCGCCAGGATTATATAAAGTCAGAAAACCTGGATGGCCTGATCACAGGTACCATAAGCCTTTCAGCCACTACAGACAGGCAGTTGAGGATAAACAAAAAAGACCTTGTTCTCAATGGCGAATACCGGATCACCGACGGCAGGCTCATAGATTTTGAACCGGCCTATAAACTGTCACGATTCATTGAAGTGGATGAACTGGCTGAGATAAGCTTTTCCAGTCTGGAAAATGAACTGATTATCAATAATGAAATGATCACTATCCCCATGATGGACATAAGCTCATCGGCATTTAACATTTCCCTTGAGGGTAACCACGGTTTTGACGGCATTTATGAATACCACCTCAGGGTACTGCTGTCAGACCTGCTCAGCAAAAAGAAAAATGCAAAAGTGAGTGAATTTGGCCTGATCGAAGACGACGGCCTGGGAAGGACATCTCTCTACCTCAGGATCAACGGTGATAAAAACGGATCCAGGGTAAGCCATGACACCGAAGCACTCAGGTCAGGTATAAAGGAAGACCTCCAAAGAGAAAAACAAACGATAAAAAGCATTCTGAATGAAGAATACGGCTGGTATACCGGTGATTCCATAACAGGGGTCCCTGCCGGAAACACCCGCAGGTTCAGGATCACCTGGGAAGAAACAGATTCGATTAAAACAGAGGTGGCCGATACTACGGGAAAAAAATTACCTTTATTGAGACTATTCAAAAAGAAAAATTCAAATAAATAAAGACCACATTAAGTGGATATATACAGGAAAAAAACCATCTGGAAGTTTTTACTGCTGATATGCGCTGTTATTATCGGGGTGGGCTCACTCCTGTATACCGGTAAGCTGGTTGACGATCTCAAAAACGAGGAAAGGGAAAAAGCCGAATTACTGGCCCGTACATGGCGGCAGCTTATTAACAGTAATGAAGATGAAGAATATATCGGTTTCCTGTTCTCGATAATTGAAAATAATAAAACAGTACCCGTTATCCTTGCCGATGAAAATGACAATATCATCGGTTATCATAATTTCGACAGCCTGAAACTGAAAGACCCGGCTTATCTTCCGGGACAGCTTGCAAGGCTCAAGGAAAAAAGTGATCCCATCATTATCGATTTCGGGGAAGGCTCAAGGAACTATATCTATTACAAGGACAGTATCATCCTAACCAGGCTGATATATTACCCCTACGTGCAGCTGGCAGTCATAATAATGTTCATCATGATTGCCTATATTGCTTTCAGCATGTCCCGTAAGGCTGAACAAAACAGGGTGTGGGTCGGGATGTCAAAAGAAACAGCTCACCAGCTCGGTACCCCTACCTCATCCCTCTCGGCCCTGTCGGAGCTTATCAGCAGCAGGTATCCCGGCACCAATATATCGGATGAACTGAAGCGCGATGTGGAGCGCCTGGAGAAAATTACAGAAAGATTCTCGAAAATAGGTTCGGTGCCGGAACTGAAAAATGAAAATATACTGGAAGTAATAAGCAACAGCCTCAATTACCTGAGGAGGAGATCCAGCTCACGGGTCATCTTCAGCATTGAACACGATATCCCCGTTGATATGAACATTCCCCTGAATGCCCCCCTCTTTGAATGGGTCATTGAGAATGTATGTAAAAATGCAATAGATGCAATGAACGGTGAAGGCAGTAT
>JAZBOI010000164.1:0-3224 GCA_036351095.1 Bacteroidales bacterium
ATGCTGAGGCTTTTTGTCCTCTCCTTTAAGGTTTTTCCATTCAGATGGCACCTTCACTTCTTTTACTTCTTCTCCTCCTTTATCAACCGCTGCATAGTTCATATTGACAATACTCTCACCCTTTAAGCCGAATGTTTTCTGTATGAACTTCTTCATTTCAGAAACAGCCTCGTCAAAAGGTATCACCTCTGTTACTTTGAAGAAAGCTGATTGCATTATTGTGTTTGTGCGGTTACCCAGGCCTATATCTTTAGCCAGTTTGGTGGCATTGATGATATAAAAACGGATATCATTTTCAGCCATGTATTTCTTCATTGCTACCGGCAACTTTTCCTTAATCTCCTGCTCATCATATATACTGTTCAGCAGGAAAGTGCCACCATTTTTAAGACCCTTGAGCATATCATATTTCTCAAGGTAGGCTGTTACGTGGCATGCCACGAAGTCAGGGGTATTTACCAGGTAAGTGGAGTTGATGGGTGTGTCGCCGAAACGCAGGTGGGAGACAGTTATACCGCCTGATTTCTTTGAGTCATAAGCAAAATATGCCTGGCAGTATTTATCGGTTGATTCACCAATGATCTTTATGGAGTTTTTGTTGGCACCCACTGTTCCGTCTGATCCCAGTCCGTAAAATTTGGCTGAATAAGTTGATTCATCAGATACATTTACCTCAGGCAGCAGGGGCAGTGACTTATGTGTTACGTCATCATTAATACCCACTGTGAACTGGTTCATCGGCTTATCCTTACCGAGGTTTTCAAACACCGACATGATCATTGCAGGTGTTGTGTCTTTTGACGAGAGGCCATAACGTCCGCCCACTATCAGTGGTCTTTCCTCCCTGTCGTAGAACAGGTCGCGTATATCCAGGTAGAGGGGTTCTCCGTTTGCGCCCGGTTCCTTTGTACGATCGAGCACGGATATGCGCTTAACGCTTTCCGGCAGTACGTCAAAGAAATATTTTGCCGCGAAGGGACGGTAGAGGTGGACTGAGATAAGTCCCAGTTTCTCACCTTTCGCATTGAGGTAATCGATTGTTTCCTTGATGGTTGATGTAACCGATCCCATAGCCACAATGATATTTTCAGCAGCCGGGTCGCCATAATAGGTAAAAGGTTTATAATCCCTGCCGGTAAGCTCAGAGATCTTTTTCATCTCACCGGCAACGATATCGGCCAGTGGCTCATAGAAAGTGTTTACCGACTCTTTGGCCTGGAAAAATATATCCGGGTTCTGTGCTGTACCCCTGGTGACGGGATTCTCAGGATTCAGGGCGTTTTTCCTGAAAGCCTGAACTGCATCCCAGTCCATTAATTTCTTCATATCCTCTGTTTCGAGGAGTTCAACCTTTTGTATTTCATGCGATGACCTGAAGCCGTCAAAGAAATGCATGAAGGGCACCCGTGACTTTATAGCCGCGAGATGCGCAACACCTGCCAGGTCCATAATTTCCTGTATGCTGCCTGTGGCTATCATCCCGAAGCCTGTTTGCCTGGTTGCATAGATGTCGCTATGGTCGCCGAATATTGACAGGGCATGGGCTGCCACAGAGCGGGCACTGACGTGGAAAACGGCAGGCAGCAGTTCGCCGGCCATCTTGTACATATTGGGTATCATAAGGAGCAGGCCCTGTGATGCAGTGAAAGTAGAAGTGAGAGCTCCTCCCTGGAGTGAGCCGTGAACGGCTCCTGATGCTCCGCCCTCGGATTGCATTTCCACCACTTTCACTTCCTCACCGAAGATATTCTTCCTCCCGTTTGCGGCCCATTCATCTATGAATTCGGCCATATTGGAGGATGGTGTAATTGGATAAATAGCAGCAACCTCGCTGAACATATAAGCAATGTGTGATGCTGCCTGGTTACCGTCAAGTGTTATAAACTTTTTCTTTGTTGCCATGTCTGAAAAAAACTTATTAATATTTTAAAAATTAGTATTTGTTTTATCCTGTTGTAAACAGTTTAAAGTGAGCTTATCATTCTCAATAATTATTCCCCGTTCATGGAGATAAGGAATTCCTCATTTGATCTTGTCTGCCTGAGCCTGTCGCGCAGGAACTCCATTGCTTCAACTGCATTCATATCGGTGAGATAATTCCTGAGGATCCATATTTTGTTCAGGAAGTTCTTATCCAGCAGCAGGTCTTCTCTCCTGGTGCTTGAAGCAGGGATGTCGATAGAGGGGAATATTCTCCTGTTCGACAGTTTGCGGTCGAGCTGCAGCTCCATATTACCCGTACCCTTGAATTCCTCGAAAATAACATCGTCCATTTTTGAACCTGTCTCGGTAAGGGCCGTTGACAGGATGGTCAGTGAACCACCGTTCTCGATGTTACGTGCGGCCCCGAAGAACCTTTTGGGTTTATGCAGTGCGTTTGAATCGACTCCACCTGAAAGTACTTTTCCGGAAGCAGGGGATATGGTATTGAAAGCCCTTGCCAGCCTTGTTATGGAGTCGAGCAGTATAACCACATCATGGCCGCATTCGACCATTCGCTTGGCTTTTTCGAGCACTATATTTGCTACCCTCACATGTCTTTCAGCCGGCTCATCGAAGGTTGATGCAATAACTTCGGCATTCACGCTTCTTGCCATATCAGTCACCTCCTCGGGCCTTTCATCTATTAGCAGTATCATAAGGTATACCTCGGGGTGATGCTTGGCTATGGCATTGGCTATTTCCTGCAGCAGTACCGTCTTACCCGTTTTTGGCTGGGCCACTATCAATCCCCTCTGTCCTTTTCCTATAGGGGCAAACATATCAACCACCCTGACCGAGAGTGTTGTTTCCCCGGGTGAGCAGAGAGTGAATTTCTCATTAGGGAAGAGAGGGGTAAGGTAATCGAAAGGCACACGGTCACGTATAAAATCAGGTGTACGGCCATTGATCTTCAGTATTTTTATCAGGGGGAAGTATTTCTCACCCTCTTTGGGAGGCCTGATGGTTCCTTCCACGGCATCACCCGTTTTAAGGCCAAATAACTTGATCTGTGATTGTGAGACGTAAATATCGTCAGGCGAGTTGAGGTAGTTATAGTCGGCTGAGCGAAGGAATCCGTAGCCATCCGGCATTATTTCAAGCACACCTGTGTTTGAGATTATGCCTTCAAATTCATATTCCTCTGTTTTTGCTTCAGCTTCCCTTTCATGTTTTTTCTGGGCTGTTCGTTGCTGCCCGCTTTCTGTATCCTTATCATGTTTTTTATCATGCTGCCTGTCCTG
>JAZBOI010000165.1:0-4856 GCA_036351095.1 Bacteroidales bacterium
ATTTATGCCGCACGGACTGGGCCATATGATGGGACTGGACGTTCATGATATGGAAGGCCTTGGTGAGAATTATGTTGGTTATAACGACCAGGTAAAGAGAAGCGAACAGTTTGGCCTTGCCTTCCTCAGGTTTGCTCTGCCATTTGAGCCGGGACACGTATTCACTATTGAGCCCGGATGTTATTTCATCCCTGAACTGATAGCACAATGGAAATCAGAGAAGTTGCATGCTGACTTTATTAATTACGACAGGGTTGAGAAGTACCTTGATTTTGGAGGCGTGCGTATCGAGGATGATGTGCTGATAACCAAAAACGGCCACAGGGTCCTTGGTAAGCCCATACCAAAAGCAGTTAAGGAGATAGAGGATATGTGCTCTTAACTAATTATCTCCTTCCTCTGGCCGGGCCGGGAAATACCGGAAGGCTTTCATGGCCTTCGGCATCAACACTTTGTACTGCGAAGAAATAGTTGTCCTTCGAGTAGGGCAGCGTGACTTCTGTGCCCTGCACAAATATCTTTTTCTCCCACATGCTCCTGTGTGTCTCACGCATGAGTATATAATAGCCTGCTGGCTCTGCCCCGCCGGCTGGTTTTTCCCATGTCAGGGTAGTTGAATTGCTCAAACCCGATACCCTTATCCCGGTATTAGACGGCTGGGCAGGGGCCAGCGCAAGGTTGGCCAGTGTGGCAAGGTTAATGCCGGCATTCTTCCGCACATATTCATAATCAACACCTGAGGGCAGATCACCGTACATAATGCCATCCCTCTCACCGGGTGTCGTATGGGTCCGATTGTAATTCTCATTGAACTCACATATCCTCACAGCCGTAAATCCTTTCCTGCAGAATGGTGTATGATCGCCACCGCGACCGAAGCGGTCGTTCCTGTATACCAGGCTTACCTCTATCTGGTCAACATATCTTTCGCCCACTTCCTTTATATACCTGGCCAGCTGCCTGGCTTTTCCATCATTTTCACCCGAGGTGTATGCTCTCATACGTGCCATTGCTTCCGTTTCATAGGCCGGTACGCCTTCACTGAAAACCCTTACTCTCATATTATCGTTGAGAAGGGTGCCACTGGAACTGCTGTTGCCTATCATGTCATTGTTCAGCATGGCTGTTATCTTCCAGTCTTCCTCGCTGGCTATGTCGGCCATGGCCGAGGCACCGTAAAGACCGTGTTCCTCACCGGTAAGTATCATAAACTTTATTGTTGCAGGGAACTCATGCTGTGACATGATCCTGATCAGCTCAAGTATGGCTGCCACACCCGAGCCGTCATCATTGGCTCCCGGGGCAAAAGTTGTTGCGTCATAGTTATCCTCAACCCGGCTGTCGAGGTGGGCACTCATGATCAGTATCCTGTCATCCCCGGGATCTGATCCCTGCAGCGTGGCGACAACATTCCTCAGTTCAATTTGACTGTCTATCCTCTGGCCTTCGCCACCAACATTATAGTTAACGAATTCCACCGACAGGCGGCCCCCGGAGCCCGGTATGTACTGTTCGATCTCTTCCTTCACCCAGTTCCATGCTGCCCCTATTCCTTTTTCAGGGTCGTCCTGCACGCTCAGGTTATGTCTTGTGTGGAAGCTGACCAGTTTCTCTATGTAGCTTTCAATATTATCGCGTGATATTTCCTCAACCATACTGCTGATAAGGGGATCGCGCCTGATTATTTCCTGTGCTGCAGCAAGCTGGATGTTCATGATAATGACTGTGGCAAGCAGAAGATATCGTTTCATAGCGGCTCATTTATTAATTCATTCCAAATATATCAATTAGTGAAAACACTCAGCACGATTGTCACATAAAAAGGTTTGGGATTTAAAATCTTTTAACAAACTTTGAAGTAGAAGAACTGGCTGATAAGATTTGTCTCGCCGAAGACGGGGTGGCAAATACCAGTCAGCGGATAATAATTTTAATTTTCGAATATGAGGCCCAGGACTGTTCTTATCTGGATAACGATCTTCAGTATAGCTATGGCTTTCCTGGAGAGTTCTGTTGTTGTTTACCTCAGGGAAATAATGTA
Source organism: Bacteroidales bacterium (assembly GCA_036351095.1). GTDB lineage: Bacteria > Bacteroidota > Bacteroidia > Bacteroidales > VadinHA17 > UBA9300. The sequence continues at coordinate 2,042 of JAZBOI010000165.1, forward strand.
CCCGGAAGGTTTTTCTTTTCCCCTGGTAACATTTGAGGGGCACCTGGCTGTAACGGAAATACTAAGGGAATTATCGACCCTGATAATGCTGGCTGCAGTGGCCTTTATTGCAGGCCGGACTTTTTCGCGCAGCCTGGCATGGTTTGTTTACAGCTTTGCCATATGGGATATTTTTTATTATGTTTTCCTTAAGCTTCTGATTGACTGGCCCTCATCTTTGCTTGAATGGGATATCCTCTTTCTCCTTCCTGTAACATGGACAGGGCCGGTTTTAAGCCCGTTGATTGTATGTATAAGTATGATCAGCCTGGCAGCGGTAATTCTTTATTATTCATACAGGGGTGTAGTCACAAAACTGCAAAAGACTGAATGGCTTATTTTGATAGCCGGGGCTGTAATAGTGATAGTCTCCTTCACATGGGATTATTCCGGATATATACTTGAGCGTTATTCCATATCAGATATCTGGAACATGCCCCGTGATGGCTCGCTCCTTGAGTATGCTGCCGGCTATGTTCCACGCAGTTTCAACTGGTGGCTTTTCGGAGCCGGCAATCTTGTCATTGTATCAGCTATAATACTTATATTCCGGCGTTTCCGGCACTCATATCGTGCCGCCTGACAAGGTGTGAGTCTTCAGTAAGTTACCAGGTCTGACACGCCGGGAGCCGGCTTAGTAAGCCTTATAATACTCCCTGTTGAGCCTGGCTATATTGACCAGCTTGATATCCTTGGGACACTCAACTTCGCATGCCCCTGTGTTTGAGCAGTATCCGAACCCCAGCTCATCCATTGTCTGCACCAGTGTCCGCACTCTCTCCTTTGCTTCCACTTTTCCCTGTGGTAAGAGGGCAAACTGGCTGATCTTGGCTGAGACGAAAAGCATTGCCGATGCGTTTTTACAGGCTGCCACACATGATCCGCAACCAATGCACACACCGGCCTCAAAGGCCCTGTCCGCATTTTCCTTTTTAACAGGTATGGAATTTGCTTCAGGAGCAGCGCCGGTGTTTACTGATATGTAGCCACCTGCTTCAATGAGTTTATCAAAGGAAGTCCTGTCGACAACGAGGTCTCTTATTACCGGGAAAGCTTTTGATCTCCAGGGTTCAACGGTTATGGTATCCCCGTCCTTGAATACGCTCATGCTGAGCTGGCATGTTGTGACACCTTCCTTGGGACCGTTTGGCCTGCCGTTAATATAGAGCCCGCACATCCCGCAGATACCTTCACGGCAATCACTGTCAAATGCAACCGGGTCGCCACCTTCTTTTACCAGCTTCTCGTTAAGATAGTCGAGCATTTCCAGGAAGGTCATTTCAGAAGAGACTTCTTCGAGTTTATATGTAACAAATTGTCCTTTTGCTTCTTTATTTTTCTGACGCCAGATTTTAAGTTTTATGTTCATTTCAATCAGATTTGAAAATTATTATTAATGCTATTTATAGCTTCTCTGCACCGGAGTCACAAATTCAAACTTCAGCTCTTCCTTGTGCAGTACGGGATCTGATGTTTCCCCAGTATATTCCCATGCGGCAACATAGGAATAGTTCTTGTCATCTCTCTGTGGTTCCCCTTCATCAGTCTGGTATTCTTCCCGGAAATGGGCACCGCATGATTCTTTCCTGTTAAGTGCATCTATAACAATAAGCCTGGCCAGGTCGAAGAAATCGGCTATCCTGCCGGCTTTTTCCAGTTCATGGTTGAGTTCATTAGGCTCGCCTGCCACCTTCACATCTTTCCAGAATTCCTCTTTCAGTTCCTGTATTTCACTGAGTGCTTTCTTCAATCCTTCTTCGTTTCTTGACATACCCGAATAGGCCCACAGTATATTACCCAGTTTTTTGTGGAAGTATGTAGGTGTCTGGGTACCGTTCACAGCAAGCAGCCTCTCCAGTTTATCCTTCACTGCTTTTTCAGCCTCCTCAAATTCGGGAGTGTCTGTCGGGATCCTGGGAACTTTTATCTGATCGGCGAGGTAATCGCCTATGGTTGCTGGCAGTATAAAATAGCCGTCGCCCGAACATTGCATGAGTGAGCTTGCACCCAGCCTGTTGGCGCCATGATCGGAGAAATTGGCCTCCCCGATTGCGTAGAGCCCGGGGATGGTGGTCATAAGATTATAATCGACCCACAGGCCACCCATTGTATAGTGAGATGCAGGGTATATGCGCATTGGCTCCTCATAGGGATTGATCCCGGTAACTTTCTCGTAGAGGTCGAAGAGTGTTCCGTATTTGGCTTTAATGGCATCCTTACCCTGGCTCTGGATGGCGTCCCTGAAGTCGAGGTTCACGGCAAGACCGGTTTCTCCCACACCATATCCTTCATCGCATCTTTCCTTGGCGGCCCTGGAGGCTACGTCCCTTGGTACCAGGTTGCCGAAGGCCGGGTATTTACGCTCGAGATAATAATCCCTTTCTTCCTCCTTTATTTCATTTGGTGGTCTTTTGTCTCCCTTTTCTTTTGGCACCCATACCCTGCCGTCGTTTCTGAGTGATTCAGACATAAGGGTCAGTTTGGCCTGGTAGTCATTGAGTACGGGTATACTTGTCGGGTGTATCTGTGCCATACTGGGGTTAGCCATAAGCGCACCTTTCTTATATGCGGCCAGGGCTGCACTTCCGTTCGAGTTAACCGCCAGTGTGGAAAGGTAATATACTGTTCCGAAGCCACCTGTTGCCAGTACTACAGCATGTGCTGAGTGCCTTTCTATCTCACCTGTTATAAGGTTCCTTGTGATAATTCCCCTTGCGCGCCCGTCAATAACTACCAGGTCGAGCATGTCGCGGCGGGCAAACATTTTTGCCTTACC
>JAZBOI010000166.1:0-3476 GCA_036351095.1 Bacteroidales bacterium
GGAGAGATTGTTTATCAGGGTTGATTTTCCTGCACCCGAGGAACCAAGAAAACAGTAAGTCCTGCCTTTTATTATAAATTTTTCCAGGGCTTCGTAACCCTCCCTCGTTTCATTGCTGATGGCATAAACCGGCGCACTATCTATCCTGAGCTTCAGGCTGTCAATTATTTCTTCCAGCCTTTCTTTGCTTACCAGGTCCGTTTTTGTAAGTACAATCACCGGCTTAACCTTTGAGGTATAGCAGATGGCAAGGTACCTTTCAAGCCTGTTGATATTAAAGTCCCGGTCAGTGGCCTGCACCAGGAAGGCATAATCGATATTGGCTGCAATTACCTGTTTATCACCTGCTCTACCCACTGCCTTCCTTGAAATGAGGGATAGTCTCGGCAGGATTTTATGAATGATGGCCATTTCAGTATCATAGTTTATCAATGCAACCCAGTCGCCTACAGCAGGGAAATCTTCCCTGCTCCTGGCTGAAAATCTCAGATTACCTGTGATCCCGGCTTCATATTCCCCGCTTTCCGACCTTACAATGTATCTCTCTTTATGCTCCGCTATTACTCTTCCAATGTCAAAGTCCTTAAGCCCATTGTCAATCCTGGTTTTTTCGATTGTGGCATTATATCCCAGATCCTCTAGTTTCATTTGAGAATATTTTACCACTAAAATAATTGTATTATCCAGGTATTTACTTAAAGGTGCAGGTTTTTTTAATCCAACCTGCCCTTGTTGATTCTGAAGCGGCAATAGTCATTATTACTGCCGGCTTATACCTGTAAGCTCGGCCATCACCTCCCGGGTGATATCCATGCTCTGCTCCGAAGTGAATACCACGGCACCATTACTCAGGTCCAGGACATAATCGATTCCTTCCCGGTCGGCTATTTTACTTATTGCCTGGTTAATCTTTGTATAGATAGGCTGCATTAATTCCAGGTTTCTCTGCTGCAATCTTATATTTGCATTTTGCTCAAACTCCTGCAGTCGCTTTTGCTTATCGAGTATCTCATCTTCTTTTGCCTTTCTCTGTACATCCGTAAATCCTTGCAGGCCATTTTGATAGTCATTGACAAGGTTATTATATGTTACCTGCATCTCTTCATAGACCGATTCCATATCCTCGGTTTCTTTCTGAATGACAGCCCTGGCGCTGTCGGCTTCAGGAAGTGACTGTAGTATCTCATTCATGTTAAGATGTCCCATGTTCGAATTTGACTGGGCATGTGTAGCTGCACTGATAAAAAGCAACATGAAGGTGTAAACAATAAATTTCATAACTGTAAGATTTAGTTTCAGATAAATTTTACAGTAAAACTATGTAACTGCTTTTGCTTAACAAGTTATAGATTGGTTAAAAGCTGTTAAGGACAAGTTAATTCTCAGGGATAAAAATCCCTGTTTGTCTGCTCCCGTGTCCGCTTTATCCCCTTGTTATCTCTTATATTTATCAAACCAGTAATGAAGGTAAAGGACAGACCTGATGTAGTTCGAAGGTTTCGATGAGGTCCCGTGAAATTCGTCGTTGAACCTGAGCATAGCCGTTGGTACTTTCCTTATTTTCAGTGCCTGGTAAAATTCCTCGGTCTGTGATATGGGTGTCCTGAGATCCTTCACCCCGGTCATCAGCATTGTGGGTGTTGTGACATTACCAACGTACATCAGGGGTGAGCGCCTGAGATGTTCAGATGGATCATCCCAGGGGAATTTTTCAAAGTTCCTGTACCATGAAACACCATCCGTTGTGCCCACGAAAGACAGCCAGTTTATTACAGGGTAGTTGGAAGATGCAGCTGCAAACCTGTCGGTATGACCGACTATCCAGGCTGTGAGAACTCCGCCACCACTTCCTCCATAAACGAAGAGATTATCCTCATCGATATAGCCTCCGGCAATTACCTCATCCACTCCTTTCATCAGGTCGTCAAAATCTTTATTGGGATAATCATTTTTTATCATGTTCCCGAATTCGCTTCCATAGCCTGACGATCCCCGGGGGTTGGTATAAAGGACAACATATCCATCAGCAGCATGTATCTGCCACCTGAAGTTAAAACCCACATCATACATAGCGTGCGGGCCACCATGAATAGAAAGGATGAGCGGATATTTTTTGTCTGGATCAAAATCGGGTGGCTTGATTATCCAGCCCTGGATATCAATGTTACCGGTAGATTTATACCAGATCTCTTCCAGTTTGCCGAGGGTGATATCAGAGAGAACATCTTCGTTTACACCTGTCAGTCTCACAGGTTCAGGCTTATCCACCATGAAGGAATAAATATCACCAGGCTCGTAAGGACCTGACACTGTTGCCAGTGCGAGTCCCCGGTCACTTATTGACGATACTGACAGCATATGATTGCCTTCCGTTATCTTTTTCACCCTGCCCTTCAGGGGGATAAAATATAAGTTACTGTTTCCTTCTTCAGCAACATTAACATATACCCCCGAGTTGTCATGGGCCCAGTCTATTATGCCCGCCCTCCTGTCGAATTCACCGGATATCATTCTCGATCCGCTGCCGTCAAGGTTCATGACATAGACCTTTGAATTAATATAGGTGTCATCAGTCCAGTCATATCCCGTATATATAACATGCTTATTATCATGAGACACATGCGGGTTACCGTCAGGACCCTTCCTGTCGGTCAGCTGCCTTATCTCTCCCGACTTTACATTCACCGCATAAATCTCTGATTCCCGGTACTGGTATTCAGCATCTTCAATCCTGAGGCTTGAAAACAGTATTTCTTTACCGTCACGGGTCCATGAATAGCTGCCCCCATGGTTCCAGTCTCCCGAGGTAAGCTGTTTTTCACTTCCTCCTTCGGAAGGTACAAGGAAAATATGTGTATAGCCCTCCTCCATAAAGCCCATGCGGTCCCTCCTGTACACCAGGTCATCAACTATTCTCGGTGGGGCAGTCCAGCTGGCCCCTTCGGGCTTTTTGGGCATTTTAATCGCCCAGCTCTCATTGTCGGGCACCAGCATGGTAAATGAAATGTGTTTTCCATCAGGCGACCACCGGATATTTGACGGGCTCTCATCAAGCCTTGTGATCTGCGTGGCCGGTCCGGGTATATCCATTATCTTCACGAATATCTGTGTGCCGCGGGGTTCACCCTCCCTGGTAAAAGCAATTTTCCCCCCGTCAGGTGACCATACAGGGTTGCTGCCTTCCATGAAATAACGATTGTTTTTCCCGTCGGAATCCATTATCCACAGGTCTGTACGCGAACGGTCTTCATATTTGTCTGTCCAGCGGCGGTTATAGATGATAGTACTACCATCCGGAGAGATTTGAGGAGAGGATACTGCTTCCATGTCAAAGTAGTCTTCCAGTGTCAGGGTTTTGATATCATCCTGGGCAAGAAGGCTTAACGTTGACAGGGTGATAATGCCAAGTAATAGGATAAGTGATTTTTTCATGATTGGATTTAAGGGTATTATAAACTTATTTACTGATCAAAAAA
>JAZBOI010000167.1:0-5411 GCA_036351095.1 Bacteroidales bacterium
GCCTATCCCCAATCCTTCTTTTTTGAGCTGATCCAGCAGGCCTGTATTCAGATCAGGCTTAAGCTGCCGGCCTATAACATATTCAAATCCTTCCAGTTTGGGTTGTGCACCGCCGGTATTCTCGAAAACCTTTCTTTCCCGTTCAAGCAGCTGCAGGCCCAGGAAAGCAGCACCAAGGTCGCCTGTGACACAGATAAGATCGGTTTCCTTAGGTGTTTCATGCCTTAAACCATTGGCTTTCTTTCCATGAGAAGCGACACTTAAAGCAAGGCCCGTAAGTGAGCTGCTGATATCCAGCGAAGATATCTTCAGATCATATCTTTTGCATGCAATTGACATCCCCTCAATAATGTTCTCAATATCTTCCCTTTTAAAACGCGTACTGACACCGATGCTTATGCTGAGCTCTGCAGGGATAAGGCTCCTGCAGTAAATATCGGCTATCGAATCCACCACCGCCTTATAACCGAGATGTTGAAGGGGAAAATACACCAGGCTGAAATGTATGCCTTCGAGGTACAGCGTATCTGAAACAGAACTTTCGGAACCGGGATCATCGAATACATCTGCATACTTTTCCCTGAGTTCATTTATCAGGATATATTTTCCAAATCCTTCTTTCTTTGATTCTTCTTTTTCCGGCATGCTTTTAAAATTTTATGCAAAGGTAAAACAAGAATATGATATATTAAATGCAGGGAAGGACTAATTGCCGGAGACGAAAAGGTTACAGGGCGCCGCTGTTTTGAACCTGGTCCTCACGGCAGAAAGTGGAGCGTCAATCTTTTGAACCTGGTCCTTACGGCAGAAAGTGGAGCGTCAATCTTTTGAAGAGCGACCTCACAATAGGATATAGGGCGCTTGAGTTTTGGTGAGCGTACCTACTTTATGGCTGACTTAAGGATGCCGCGCTGTGATTTCGATATAAAATCAATAATATAATCTAATTCCTGGCTTGCTTCGAAATTATCTTTCAGGTATTGCACTGACTGGCTTACGTTTCTTCCGCTGAAGTATATAATCTTATAGATAGCCTCAATCTGATCTATGCTTTGCTGGGTGAAACCCCTTCTTTTCAGGCCTATTTTGTTTATCCCGGCAAAGCCCACGGGATCATTGTTGATCAGTGCATAGGGAGGTATATCCTTTTTGAACATTGCGCCTCCGCTTACCATTGCATGTGCTCCCACCCGTGTAAACTGGTGAGCAGCCGATCCGCCACCCAGGATAGCATAGTCGTCAACATGCACCTCACCGCCCAGAAGGACATTATTTACCAGGATGCAGTTACTGCCTATTATACAGTCATGTGCAACATGTGAATTGGCCATCATAAGACAGTTATCCCCCATTATTGTTTTACCCAGGGCCACCGTGCCCCTGTTTATGGTAGCTCCTTCCCTGAATGTACAATTGTCACCTATTTCCACGCTGGTTGTCTCACCGGCAAATTTCATGTCCTGTGGTATGGCTGAGATAACTGCACCCGGGAAAACACGGCAGTTTTTGCCCATACGTGCACCATCGAGTATTGTTGCATTGGGGCCTATCCAGCTTTCATCGCCAATTATCACATCACCTGCTATATAGGCAAAGGGTTCAACTGTAACATCCTTTCCGAGCCTTGCATCCGGATGAATAAAAGCCTGGTCTGAAATCATTATTCTTTATTTTTAATTACCTGGGCTACCATTTCTCCTTCCACCACCAGCTTATTCCCAACATATATGTTTCCGTACATTGAGACTATTCCCCTCCTGGGAGGTTCTGACATGGTAAGTCTTATTATCAGTGTATCACCAGGTACAACTTTTTGTTTAAATTTTACTTTATCAATTTTCAGGAAATAGGTTGACCAGTTCTCCGGGTCTTCAACATCTGCCAAAACCAGCATTCCTCCAACCTGGGCCATGGCCTCCACCAGTAATACTCCCGGCATTACCGGCTCGTCAGGAAAATGTCCCTGGAAAAATTGCTCATTAAAGGTAACATTCTTTATACCAATCACCGTATTCTCGTCCAGGTGCGTTACCTTATCCACCATGAGGAAGGGATACCTGTGAGGTAGTCTCTTCTTTATTTCATCAATCCCGAAGACCGGTTCAAGAGTTGGATCATAGACCGGTATATCCTTTTTTGAGGCTGCCTTTTTTATCTCCTGTCTCACCAGCCTTGCCATGTTTGTGTTGGCCTGGTGTCCGGGCCTGGTAGCAACAATTTTACCTTTTATATGCTGCCCCACCAGTGCCATATCCCCAAGCAGGTCGAGCAGTTTATGACGTGCCGGTTCATTGGGGTAACGAAGTGCGGTATTGTTCAATATTCCTTCTTTATGGGCGGTAATATTGGGTTTATTGAACATTTTTGCGATACGATCGATCTCCGACTGGGGCACTTCCCTTTCAAGGATGACTATAGCATTATCGAGGTCGCCCCCCTTTATGCGACCCGCCTTGAAAAGTGGCTCGAGCTCGTGAAAAAACACAAATGTCCTGCTCCTGGAAATCTCTTCTGCAAAATCATCCTTGTTGTCGAGCACCGCGTACTGGTTGCCCAGTATTTTCGAGTTATAGTCGATCAATACATTAATACTGAGGTGATCATCCGGGTATATTATCAGATCTACACCGTGCTCCTCATCCGAGTACACAATTTTTTCCTTTACTTCAAAATACTTTCTGAGTGATTTCTGCTCCACTATCCCGGCTTCAATAATTGCATCGGTGAATTTCATTGCACTACCACCCATAATAGGAGCTTCCGGACCATCTATTTCCACAAGTACATTATCCAGGTTCATGCCATAAAAAGATGCCAGAACGTGCTCTATTGTCGCTACGGATGCCCCGTTTTCCTGCAGTGTCGTTCCCCGGGTTGTGTCGGTAACATTTTCTGCCACTGCCCTTATTACAGGCTTTTCCGGCAGGTCAACCCGGCAAAACTTATAGCCATGATCCACCGGCGCAGGTTTAAAGGTTATGGTTACATCAATCCCCGAGTGCAGTCCTTTACCTTTCAGGCTTATATCCCTGGCAAGAGTTCTCTGGTTTTTTATGCTCATCTAATTCTCTTTAATAAACTAATTTGCTTGCAAAGAAATGAAAAAAATTTCGAACGTGCTATAAAAACCCGCCCTAACATGGTTGTTATCAAACAAATTCGTTTTGAACGATTCTGATTATCTGTTTTTTATCGCCATTATCCTTTCTTCAAGTTTTTCCACTTTCTGTTTCAGCTCAGGCAGTCTCCTGAAGATAATCCATGACAATTGTGCCTTGCGGTACTCAAATGCGGGGGAACCGTAAACTGTAGTATTCTCTTTAAGAATATTGGAATTGACACCTGATTTGGCGGCAGCTTTTGTTCCGTCTGCTATCCTGACATGACCTGTAATACCCACCTGTCCGCCGAACATGCAGTTTCTGCCAATTTTAGTTGACCCGGCTATCCCTGTTTGTCCGGCCATAACCGTATTCTCGCCCACTTCAACATTATGCCCGATCTGTATAAGGTTATCCAGCTTAACTCCCTTTCTTATTATTGTGGATCCCATTGTAGCCCTGTCAACCACCACATTGGCACCAATCTCAACATTATCTTCAAGAATAACATTCCCTATCTGCGGTATTTTTTTATAATTCTCATCCTGCTGGGGTGCAAAACCAAAGCCATCACTTCCTATCACCGAGCCGGCATGTATGATACAATTATTACCTATTATACATTCATGGTAAACAGTGGCTCCCGGGTAAAGCCGCGTATCATCTCCCAGCCTGCTCTTATCTCCTATTCTTACATGGGGATGGAGTGAACAACGATCACCCACAGTAACATTTTCACCCACATATACCATGGGGCCAACATAAACATCTTTACCCAGCGTGGCTGAATCTTCTATGACCGCAGAAGGATGAATCCCTTTCTTCCTCGGCTTTGATTGTTCATAAAAATTCAGCAGTGTGGCAAAAGCTTCATAGGAATTATCCACTCTTATAAGAGTTGCACTCACAGGGGCAGACGGATTAAAATCCTTGTTTACAATAACCGCCGATGAGCCCGTGGTGTAGATGTACTTTTCATAGTTCATGTTTGAGAGAAAAGAAAGAGCTCCCTTATGCCCTTCCTCTATCCGGGCTACCGAATCGATTATTGTTGCGGGGTCGCCCTCAATATCCCCACTGATTACCTGTGCAATTTCTTTTGCTGTAAATTTCATCTTATAAATTTTTACTCATATAAATATTTACTCTTTTCCAACAATATCTCTTAAATCTTTATTTACTCTCTTTCATCAGTATCTCTTAAATCCTTGGGGTAACAAAGATAATACCTGGTATTGTTTTTCGACAAAACTTCGTGCCTGAGGATGTTCGACAACTCTGTCAGCTCCTTCAGCGATCCGTCCTTCATAAGTATTTTGATACTTGGTGCTGCAGGAGCATAGGTGAGGTTCGATATGCATCCCGTATATACGTAGCTTCCCGTATCCCCTGACCTGAAATCATTTAACCTGCTTAAGGCTTCCTTTTTTTCATTTATCATTAGCTCCCCGAAAGGCTGATCGGACAGTGTAATAGCAGGAAGCCTGCGATAAAGGAAGGCTTCAGCCAGGTCAGACAGTATCCTGTCATCATTCTCCACCCACTGTCTGACAGAGGAAATCAGCTCATTATCATCAAGCTTAAAGAACATTTCTGCAAATTCCCTGTTCTGAAAATTCAAAATCTCCTCCCTGTGAATGCCTGTCCTTATAAAGTAGTCTACCGGGATGGTTGATCTGACACTCTTACCACTCTCAATCAGGAACCTTGCCCTGCTTATGATCCTTTTAAGCATCTGGTCGGCCGCCAGCACAGTTTTATGCATATATACCTGCCAGTACATGAAGCGCCTGGCAATTAGAAATTTTTCTATTGAATACACGCCCTTTTCCTCCACTACCAGCCTGTTATCAGAAGTATTCAGCATACTGATAATCCTGTCAGATCCTACCGACCCTTCAATAACACCCGTATAAAAGCTGTCGCGAAGAAGATAATCCAGCCTGTCCATATCCAGCTGACTGGAGATAAGATCGTTAAAGAACTTCCTGTGATAAGTGCCGCTGAACATGCTTATGGCCCTTTCCATTTTCCCCCCGTATTTCTCATTAAGGATTTTCATTACCACAAGGGAAATATCCTCATGGCTGATCTTTCCGGAAATATTAAATTCAAGGGAATGGGAAAAGGGACCATGACCCAGGTCATGGCAGAGTATTGCTATAAGAGCTGCTTCATACTCCTCTTTACTTATTTCAATGTCTTTTTTACGAAGGCCTGCCAGGGCCTGGTTCATAAGGTGAAGTGCTCCAAGGCTGTGCAGGAACCGGCTGTGGGTGGCGCCCGGGTATACCATGTCAGTAAGGCCCA
>JAZBOI010000168.1:0-2323 GCA_036351095.1 Bacteroidales bacterium
GTCACCTTCTTTGCCGGTATCTTCCGCTCCAGCCGCTTTGGGGCATCCAGCGCCCATGGCAAGGCTAATATGCTTAATATGAAATACTTTGCCGATAAAGGCGCCTTTGTCTACCAGGATGACGGTACCTATATGGTCAATTTTGATGTGATGAAGGATGCCGTTGTTTCACTGGTTGAAAAAATACTTACCATACAGGGTGATGGTGATTATGAAGCGGCAAAAGAATGGATAGAAGCTGACGGTGTGATGACAGAACAGCTTCGCAATGACCTGGACAGGGTGAATGCTGAAGGAATACCCGTTGATATAGTATTCAGGCAGGGGAAGGAAGTTCTGGGATTGAACCAGTGATTGATGGGCGCATGATCCTGCGCCTCCAGTTCATTTAATACCCGGCCCGTCAAAATAAGCAATATAAAATATTCTTATATATAATTTGCATATATATAAAATAGTTATATATTTGCATTATGATTGCAAATGATTTGTTGAAAGGTACCTTAAGAACGATCGTTCTGAAATTATTGGCTGATAACGGCAGAATGTATGGATACGAGATTACCAGGAAGGTAGAAGAGCTTTCCGGTGGTAAAATAGTACTTACATTCGGTGCGCTCTACCCGGTTTTACATAAACTGGAAGCTGACGGGCATATTAAGGTTGATATCGAGTATATCGGCAAACGGGTCCGGAAGTATTACGCTCTTACCGAGGTGGGAAGATCATGGACGGAACGAAAAGTTGATGAGTTTTTCGATTTTGTAAACACATTGACCTACGTACTGAAACCAATGCCCGCCTGATATGATCACCGACATAATTGATGATAATGTCGATCGTATAAGGAAAGATATTATCAACCGTGGTTTAACATACGAATCACTGCTTGATGATATCGTGGATCATGTGTGCTGCCTGGTGGAGGAAGAAATGGAGACTGGCTGTTCATTTGAACAGTCTTACAATGCTGCTCTTAACTCCATTGGTGATAAGCGACTGCCTGAAATACAGCATCAGACATTACTCCTTTTAGACAAAAAATTCCAAAAAATGAAAAAGTTAACATATTTCCTCGGACTGGCTGCAGTAATAATAATTCTTATTGGAGCAATATCAAAACATATGCACTGGCCTGGTGCAGGTATTGAATTAACACTGGGACTGCTGATTATTATACTTGGCTTCCTGCCATTGTATTTTACGGTGAGCTACCGTGAGCAGACTGAAAAAAAGAGTATTATTTACCCCCTGGTAGCCTATCTTACGATAGCCGTTTTACTTGCCGCGGCCGTATTCAGGATTCAGCACTGGCCAGCTGCACGCACTGTTACAAACATAGGGCTGATAATCCTGATCATTGGATTTGTACCCCTCTATGTTGTAAATGCTTTCCAGAAGGCCAGGAAAGGTAAGCTTAACCTGGCTTATATTATAATGCTGCTTGTAGGGGTGGCCATTGTCACCCTGATGTTCAATGTCAGATTCGGTAAAGAGGCTCTTGAAACATACAGGAGCGAGGCGATATTGAATGAAAGCAGGATCTTTGAGACCGAACAGCGGACAAAGCTCATTATAGATAATGCAACAGAGCAGGATCACATAGCCCTGGATAAAATACAGGAGATCCATAATGAAGCGGAGATGCTTCAGCAAATGATAGACGAAATGCTGGCTGAGCTCCTGGCATCCATTGACCAGGAAGGTGCCTCACTGGAAGAACTAAGGAGAATGGATTATGAAGGGGCAGGCAGGGATGTGATATTGAAAAGTGGTTGGGCAGGCGATTTCATTTCGTCTGCCAGGGAGTTTGAAAGTAATCTTTACGGGGTTGTTGAGGATCCGCTTAGCAGGTACCAGATCCAGGATCACCTTGAATTCACTGGCAGAATCTGGTTTATTGAATTTGGTCCTGAAGAGGTAAGGTATGACCCGGTAATTAAGATCTATTATAAACATACTGATGTATCCAAAGGGATTGCGCTTGCTGAATATGTGGCAATTAGCAGTTTGATGGAAAAAGAGTGAAGGAGAGTGTATAAGTTATCCTTTCCGATCTGATTCACTCATAAACAGAGCTGACAAAATGTCCCTGGTGTTGATAAGCCGGTGAGTCATGATTGTGAAAAGGCCCGGTCAGAGATCCGCACAGGTATTTTTCAAATAATCAATAATCCCCTGGCAGATCTTTTCAGCCATCTGCTGGCGGAAATCGGGGTCGGCAAGCTTTTCCTCATCCTCAGCATGTGAGAGGAAGGCCTGTTCGACAAGCACCGATGGCATCTGGCTTACCCTTGTTACGGTATAATTGAATGATCCCACA
>JAZBOI010000169.1:0-2131 GCA_036351095.1 Bacteroidales bacterium
AGGAAACAGGGCTATCTATGAAATGCGCAGGCACCTTTCAAATTATTTTAAGGGTCTGCCTCACTTTAAAGAAACCCGTTTAAAGCTTCTTACAACTCTTGATCCTGAAGAAATTTTCAGCCTTCTTGAGTATATCAGGAAGAACTGGTCGTCATACACTGCTGACAGCTAAGGCTTAATTTTACCGGAAAGAAAAAGGGCAGGTAATTTTTTACCCGCCCCTGTGAATCATTTCCTTTTGCATAAGGGAGGGTCATCTCTACCCCCCTCAGCAATCATTTCCTGCCAGTCCTGGTTCTACCAGTAGCCATTGCCGCCCGGGCCATAAGCTGCTCCACAAGGACCAAGTCCGCGACCACCCCTGGCACCCATAGCTGCTCTGCCGCGACCCATGGCTGCCCTGCCACGACCCATGCTTCTTCCGGGTGCATAGTTGCCGTATCCACGACCTGCTCCCCTGCCATAGGCCGGTGCCTGGCGTAAACCCCTGGGACCCATGCCAAAATAAGTGTTGTCCAAATATTGTTTCTGCTCCTCGTTAAGCAAGGCTTTAACCTGCTTGATGTGCTCATTGTGCTGCAACAGCATCTGTGCACCTACCTCATTCATTTCTTCAAATGTTGCAGCATTTTGCCTTTTGAGGCGGAGCTCATCCAGCTTCTTCCGATGGGCTTCATTAACCTCAATTATTCTCTCTTTCTGCTTCTCATCCAGTCCGGGGATATCAAGGCAATACCCGAGTGGCTGACTTGCCTGGTTCCTGTTATACCTCCCATACTGTGCATTGCTTACCAGTGTGCCTGCAAAGATTAACATTGCAGCCATTGTTATAAATCTGATCTTGTTTTTCATAATCATCATTGTTTTTACTTATTATACATATTTATTATTTACTCAAATTGAAAATCTCTTTGATTTCTGCCCTGGGGCCGTCTCATTCCCCTGCCGGCACCACCTCTCCCCCTGCCGTATATCCTTCCGTCAGGATCAAGCATATCCCTGAACATCATGTGTAATCTTTCTTTTTGCCTCTCATCAGATATTGATTTGAGGTTAAAGTAATATTCCATGGTCAGTTTCTTCATTTCCTTATGCAGGCTGCCGAATTCAGCAGCAATCTCGTTCAGCTTCATTGTATCAGGATCTTCCGATGCCATTTCATCAACCATCTGCTGCCTGAGTTCCCTCATCTTGGCCGTTAGCGCCCCTGCCTCCATATTGTAGTGCCTGTTATAATCCCTGAAGGCAGGAAACTGTTCATCATTTATTCCCAGCTGCATATGAAAATAACCAACCCTGTTATCTCTTGGCATTTCAATAACTGGACCCTCGTTAACATCCACTTCTTCCTTTTTATTCAGGCTTATTATGGTAAATATGGTTGCCACGTTGGTAACCAGCAGGAAGATAATTATTGCTATATATATTGATGTCCTATTCATTATCCTCATATTTTAAAAGAAAGAAACTCTCAATGGGCTCCTGGTACATATCATTAATGTAATAAACCTCCTCACTGATATCACCTGTACCATTACCCTGGTAGCCCGATGCCAGCCTGGCGATATTCATTCCCGTAAATACACCAAAAGTTATAACTGCGGCAGCCGCAACATACCTTAGAATGCTAAGTGTACGGGTTCTTTGTTTACTCTCCCCAAAATCAACTTTTGCTATTATTCTATCAGCAAATCCTATATCATCGGGAATATTCTTTTCTTCTTCGATTACTCCCAGGCTCGCCCTGAGCATGTCAGCAAAAGCTGAACATTCCTGGCAGGCTGCGAGGTGTTCCTCAATTTCAGCATTTCTTTTCTCATCAAGATTTCCCTCGATAAAAAAAATCAGGTCATTATGTACTTTGCTGCATTCCATTTTTTGTTCTTTCTGTTAATTTGACACATATCATATAAAATACTTGCGCTTCATTTAAAATTTTTTTCGTAATAATCACGCAGGCTGTCCTGCAGATTTCTCTTTGCCCTGAAAAGAAGCGACTCAACAGATGCTTTGGTGGTTTTCATTATATCAGCTATCTCCGAGTATTTCAGATCTTCATATTTACTCAGGATAAAAGCTGCCCGCTGCGATTCCGGGAGCCTGTCAATTGCATTATGCAATGCTTCGGCAT
>JAZBOI010000170.1:0-2854 GCA_036351095.1 Bacteroidales bacterium
ATCCTTTTATAATCAGGAGGGTAGTGCCAGGGCAGATGGTATTCCCATACTTCCTCATATGTCCATCTGAAAAATTTGTTATTGTTGGAGGAGTCATAGGAGTCAAAATATATCGTATACTGGTAGAGGGGAGGATAGATGCCGTCTTCCCGGTATTCAAAATCTGCATAAAGTGAATCGATGGGCTGGACTTCCCTCATTAACATTGGATCTGATACATATTCTTTTTCTCCAATGCTGATATGCAGGGTATATGTTCTGTCTTCTTCACCAAGGAAAGATTGTGGGTCCGTACGATAGCGTCCAGGGCTCTCCTGGTAAAAAACGCCAATCCTGTCAAGATCATCTTTCACATATACATGGGCATCAACCACGGGTGATGAGATACCTGTAATGCCGATAGGTATTGTTTTGGACAGGCTCACATAATTACCGGCGTCCTCATTTGTAAGCAGACCCTCCACAACCAGCAATTCATCATATTCGTCTATTTCAGGAATGAATTTAGTCGTGCAGTTATTAAGCAGGAGCAGGGTAAATAATATGAATATCAGCTTTCGGAATTTCATTATTGATTTTAAAATTTAAAGTTGTAGGTAATCGATGGTATGGGACGAGCGAAAACAGATAATTTGTATCCCTGGACAAGCTCATCCTTAGCCCTGAAATAAATTGAGTAAACATTGTCCCTCCCCAGCAGGTTATACACGGAGAAAGTGAGTGTGCTGTGAGCAAGCTTTTTGGACTTAAGGCTCCCGTTGATGGTTATTGAAGCATCCAGCCTTGAATAGTCAGGTATCCTGTATTTGTTCCTGTCTGAATAATGAAGGATATCCGCACCGCCGTAGCTGAAGCTTGCAATAGGATAGGTGATGGGTCTCCCCGTACTGTAAACATAGGTGGTGGAGAAAGAGAACCTTCTTGAGAAGATATAGTTCAATATTACTGACAGATCGTGGGGCTTATCATAATTGGCAGGGAACCACTCACCTTTGTTTATCTGTTCTTCAGTGAACTCTGTCTTGCTCTGTATCTCTGTCCTGGCATAGGTGTAAGATACCCAGCCATTCAGACGTCCCATCTCTTTTTTAACCATCAGCTCCACTCCATAAGCTCTACCTCTAGTGTTTATTATGTCTGTTTCAATATTTTCGTTCATAAGAAGTCTTGCCCCCCCTTTGAAATCAATCATATTGTCAATCCTTTTATAATATCCTTCGAGTGAGATACCTATAGTATTATTGAACAGGTTGGTATAGAGGCCAAGTGCTGCCTGCCTGCCCCTCTGTGGCTTAATATGTGAATTGCTGAGTATCCATATGTCTGTTGGCGAGACAGTTGCCGTATTAGAAAGCTGATGTATATACTGGGAGGTTGAGTTGTAATTTATCTTCACTGAGCTTGCAGCCCCAATGCGGTAGTTGGCCGAAAGCCTCAGCTCCGGGTTAAGATATTTCTTTATCAATTCATTACGGCCGAAGAGCGTGGTGTCTTTTATGTTATCTTCCGTCCTTGGAAAGCCAGGGTGATAATTATATACTTCTGCCGGCCCGAAGGCAAGGAATGAAGATATTCTGAGCCCGAGATTGACGGTCAGCCTCTCTGTGATTTTTATCCTGTCATTTATAAACAGTGCAGGCAGTAAGGCCCTTTGTTTTTCCACTATGGTTTGCATGACCACCGAGGAATCACCCACAGGCTCCAGCCGCCCCGGTACGATTCCGTAAAGCCCTATGTCAAGTCCCATATCCACCTGGTGACTGTAGGAGGGATACCATGTCAGGTGGGAATTTAACTCCGAATAATCAATGTCATGAAATAATTCAAACGAATTATAAATATCATTACGGCTGGATATATTATAATTGTACCTGCTGTTGTTGGCTGAAAATACCGCTAACAGCTTGTTGTTGAATATATGCCTCCACTTCAGGGACATCAGGGAATTATCGTAGGAGTAAAGTGTGTCATTGTTGAACTTAAAGTCGTCGTGACTTAAATAAGAGGAGAATTCAATATTGTTTTTATCATTCAGCTCATGCACGAGGCGAATGTTTGCATCGTAAAAGGATACGCTGCTGTTTTTCAGGCTGGTGTCCTCCATCAGCTTAAGCAGCCAGTTTGAATATGTTGTTCTTCCGGCAACAATGAAAGATGTTTTGTCCTTTATAATGGGCCCCTCAATCATAAGGTTGGATGTAACGGGACTTATTCCACCGCTCCCGCCTATTTCTTTCTTATTTCCGTCTTTTGGAATAATATGCAGCACCGATGATATACGTCCGCCGTACCTGGCCGGAATACCGCCCTTATAGAGGGAGATATCATTTATTACATCAGCATTGACCGAAGAGAAGAAGCCAAGGAAGTGGGAGGTGTTGAAAACGGGAACATCATAAAGCAGTATAAGGTTTTGGTCAGCTGATCCTCCTCTTACATTAAATCCCTGGGAGCCCTCTCCAACAGTCTGTATACCGGGCAAAAGGAGCGCGGTTTTTATGATATCAGGCACACCCATATTTGTGGGAAGGAGCTTCACTTCTTTAATATTGAGTTTTTCCAGGCCTACCTCCATGCGCGAAAGTTTAGCATCCCTTTCAGCTGTTACAGTTATGCTTCCGAGCGGTATCAGGTTCTCCCTCATTTCTATATCCATATTACCATTCTCATATATGCTCAACTGCCTGTCAAGGCTTTTCATGCCGAGGCAACTGAAATGCACATTGTAATCTCCTTTGGGAAGGGTCATTGAATAATATCCATACTCATTTGTCATGGAGCCCCTCTGGAGTTCTTCAACAGTGAATACGGCACCAATCACGGGCTCTCCCGTATTCCTGTTCCTGACATAGCC
>JAZBOI010000171.1:0-6779 GCA_036351095.1 Bacteroidales bacterium
AGGAAGCTGGTGCTCGATAAGAAAGTAAGGCTTGACGGAAGGAAAACCGATGAAATAAGGCCAATCTGGTGCGAGGTGGAACCGCTGCCTGCCGCTCATGGCTCAGCTATTTTTACCAGGGGAGAGACACAGGCACTGACTACAGTAACACTTGGCACAAAGCTGGATGAGAAAATGATTGATGAAGTACTCTTCCAGGGAACGGAGAAATTTGTCCTCCATTATAATTTCCCGCCTTTCTCAACAGGTGACGCAAGACCGTCCAGGGGAACAAGCAGGCGCGAGATCGGTCACGGCAAACTTGCACACAGGGCCCTTAAAAATATGATGCCCGCCGATGATGAAAATCCCTATGCAATAAGGGTAGTATCTGATATACTCGAATCAAACGGATCATCATCTATGGCCACCGTATGTGCCGGTACGCTTGCCCTGATGGATGCGGGTATTAAAATACGCAAGCCGGTTTCCGGAATAGCAATGGGACTTATAAGTGACAATGATAGCGGTAAGTACGCAGTGCTTTCTGATATCCTTGGTGATGAAGACCACCTGGGAGATATGGATTTCAAGGTTACAGGAACCAGGGATGGCATAACCGCAACACAGATGGATATAAAGGTGGAAGGCCTTTCTTATGATATACTTGCCGAGGCACTTGAGCAGGCCCGTAAGGGAAGACTCCATATACTGGATGCCATGGTGGAAGTGCTGGCAGAACCAAGACCCGATCTTAAGCCACATGCACCGAGAATTGAAAAAATCATTGTGCCCAAGGATATGATAGGTGCAATTATTGGACCTGGTGGTAAAGTGATACAGGAAATACAGAGGGAAACTGAAACCACTATTGTTGTTGAAGAAATAAACAGTATGGGTGTTGTGGATATCTTCGGAGAGAACCTCGAAGGTATTACCAAAGCACTTAACTGGATAAACAGGATAATTGAAGTACCTGAGATAGGTAAAACATACCATGGGAAAGTAGTATCCGTTGTAAGTTTCGGCGCCTTTGTGGAAATATTGCCAGGCAAGGAAGGACTGCTGCATATCTCTGAGATAGAGTGGCGTAAGATAGATACCGTTGAAGATGTCCTTAAAGAAGGCGACGAGGTAGAAGTCAAAGTACTGGATATTGATCAGAAGACGGGTAAACTCAAACTCTCACGCAAAGCATTGTTGCCAAAGCCCGAGGGTTACCAGGAAAGTGCACACCAGTCGGGTGGAGGCAGGAGGCACGACGGCGATCGTCGTCACGACCGCGGTGACCGCCGCCAGGGCCGCAAGCCGGGAGGCGACAGGCGGGACAGAAGATAAAATTGCTTTTATCTTTTCACCTGTGAAGAATAACTATCGGTACATAGTAATCGAAGGAAATATCGGGGCCGGGAAAACAAGCCTTGCAAAAAGGATAGCCGGGACTTACGGTGCCCGGCTGATTCTGGAAAAATTTGCCGATAATCCCTTCCTTCCGAAATTCTACAGGGAGCCTGTAAGGTATGCTTTCCCGCTGGAACTTTCCTTCCTGGCAGAAAGATATTCTCAACTGAAGAAGGAGACAGGACAGTCTGATATGTTCAGCCCTTTTACAGTGGCCGATTTTTACTTTATGAAGTCAATTGTATTTGCAGCGGCCACCCTTGATGAAGATGAGTATAAACTATACCGCCAGCTTTTTCACATAATTTACCAGTCGCTTCCCAAACCAGACCTGTATATTTACCTGCATGTTAATACAGAAGGCTTACTGAGAAATATCAAAAAAAGGGGAAGGGACTATGAATCAACTATTGATGAGGCTTACCTGCTGAAAATCCAGGACAGTTACTTTAAGTGGTTCAGGCAAAACCCGGATCATACTTACCTTGTAATTGATATCAACAATATCGACTTTGTCAATAATGAGAAGGATTACACCAAAATTCTTGATTTAATTTTTGGGAAAAGCCACGGCAGGGGAATTAACAGGGCTATTTTAAATTAATTTTACCTTTCACTTTTCTCATATTCTGTAATTTTTTTATTAGATTTGCATTATTGTCGTTGTTAACACTTGATCAACAATTAAATAATTAATATTTGTTACCATGAAAAAAATCAGAAGCTATTTTATTCTTATTATTGCTGCCGCCCTCATTTCAGGCTGCAGTGGATTGAATAAGATGAACCAAAATTATGATGATGTCAGTTATGAGGTAATTCCTGAAGTTCTGGAAGCTCATGCAGGAACAGTTGACCTGACCATCAAAGGTACTTTCCCTGAAAAATATTTTGACAAAAACGTGGTGCTCGAACTAACTCCTGTTCTTGTCTACAGCGGCGGGGAAACACAATTTGAGAAGGTTGCACTGCAGGGCGAGAACGTACAGGCAAACAATGAAGTAATATCCAGTGCGGGGGATAATTTCTCCTATACAAGCTCAATTCCATATGATGAAGCCATGCGTAAATCAGAGCTTATCCTGAGAGCCACCGGAACCCGTAAGGGTACTTCAGCGGACTTTGAGCCTGTCAAACTGGCCGATGGTGTTATAGCTACATCCGAACTGGCAAGCACATATGGAACAAGTCAGCCCCAGCCTATAATGCTGCCAGACAGATTCCAGAGGATAATACCCGAGGAAAGAATGGCCGACATACATTATATTATTAATATGGCAAATATCAGGAATACTGAGCTTAAGTCAGAAGATATTGCTGCATTGAAAGAATATCTTGAACTGGTTAAAACAGAAGAGGATCTGGAATTTATTGACCTGATGGTAAGTGCTTATGCATCACCCGATGGCCCGCTCGATTTTAACGACCAGCTTTCTTCAAAAAGACTTGAATCAGCCAGTAAGTACATACAGCGTGAATTCGAAAAGGCAGAAATTGAAGATGTAAACAAGGAAGGATTTGTAAAGAAAGAAGCCACAGCTGAAGACTGGGAAGGTTTCAAAGAGAAAGTACAGAATTCAAACATCGAGGACAAAGACCTTATAATCCGCGTTCTTTCCATGTATTCAGACCCTGCAGTACGTGAGCAGGAGATTAAGAATATGTCATCAGCCTTTGAAGTGCTTAAGGTTGAAATACTTCCTGAATTAAGAAGGTCCAAGCTTATTGTTAATGTTAACAAGATTGGCCGTACCGACGAGGAAATACTTGAGCAGATCAACTCGGATCCTACGGAGCTCGGCCTTGAAGAATTACTCTATGCAGCAACCCTGACAGATGATCTGCAGGAGCAGCTGAAATATTATGAGATTGCTGCCAGCCAGCATCCCAAGTGCCTGAGGGCTCACAATAACGTAGCCGCTGTTTCACTGGAGCTCGGAGATGTGGATGCAGCCAAAACAGCACTGGAAAAGGCCAAAGCAATTAAAAATGACGATGTTGTTAAGAACAACCTTGGTTTCGTTGCACTTATGCAGGGCAATATAGATGAGGCAGAAGAGTATTTCTCATCCATGACAAGTCCTACCAAAGAGTCTAATCATGGACTGGGCGTAATAGCTATTATGAATGGCGAATATGACAGGGCTGTTAACTATTTCAATAATGAGCCTTCTTTCAATAATGCACTCGCCCATATTCTTAAGGAAGACCTGACAAAAGCAAAAAACATGCTTGATAATATGGAGATGTGTGAGAATGGCTCCACTTCTTACCTTAAGGCAATAATCGGCGCCAGGATGGATAATAAGGACTATATGCTTAACGGACTGCGTGAGGCCGTAGATTATAATAGTGACTGGGCATCATATGCTGTCAATGACGTTGAATTTGCAAAATTCTTCAGCGACTCAGATTTCCTTTCCGTGGTACAGTAGAAAAATAATATAAACTTTATCATGAAATGGTGCTTCATATCCGGAGCACCATTTTTTTTTATGTATGTGGAATGCATCATTTTACCGCTGGTGGAGAGCATGAAAGTTCATAATTTATTTACCTTCAGACCGGTTTGTGATACAATTTCGAAAACATATCCCACAGGACTATACCTGCCGAAACAGATACATTGAACGAGTGTTTTGTCCCGTACTGTGGTATTTCAATGCAATAATCAGACATATCAATAATATCCTGTTGTACTCCTTTAACTTCATGCCCAAAGACCAGCGCATACTTACTTCCCTTCACGGGGTGGAAATCCTGTAGCAGGGTAGATCCTTCAGCCTGTTCCAGTGATATTATTAAATAATCTTCATCACGCAGTTTCTTTATGGCATCAGCAGTATTTTTAAAATACATCCATTCTACCGATTCAGTGGCACCAAGAGCCGTTTTGTGTATATCGCGATGAGGTGGCTTTGCCGTAATGCCGCAGAGGTAAACGGCTTTAGCCTTGAGACAATCAGCTGTCCGGAAAACAGAGCCAATATTATTCAGACTCCTGATATTATCCAGCACGATGACAAAAGGACTTTTAGCCTGCTCCCTGAATTCCTCCAGCGTCTTTCTGTTCAGCTCTGACATCTTCAGCTTGCGCATAACATCTGCATTTTTTACTAAAATATGGAAAAAAAATGTAATTTGGCTTCTGCTTAAACAAACACGGAATTTCAAATAATAAAACACAGTTTATGAATATCCACGAGTACCAGGGTATATCCATCCTCAAAAATCATGATGTCCGCATAGCTGAAGGCTTTGTTGCCGAAACAGCCGAACAGGCCACCATAATTGCTGAACAACTGAAGGAAAAGTTCGGTTCTGATAAATTTGTTATTAAAGCACAGATACATGCAGGAGGAAGGGGTAAGGGAGGAGGAGTGAAAATAGCAAACTCCATAGCTGAGGTGCATGGTATTGCTTCGGATATACTGGGCATGCAGCTCGTTACAAAGCAAACCGGCCCTGAAGGTAAAGAAGTGAAAAAAGTCCTCGTCTCCCAGAATGTTTATTACCAGGGAGAAAGCAAGCCCGAAGAATACTACATGGGTATTTTGCTCGACCGCGACAGGAGCAGGTATGTTGTTATGTATTCACCAGAGGGAGGAATGGATATAGAGACAGTGGCCGAAAAAACACCCGAATTGATTTTCAGGGAGTATATTGATCCCTGCATGGGATTGTTGCCTTACCAGGCAAGGCGAATTGCCTTTAATCTTGGTCTTGCCGGTGAAGCATTCAAGGATATGCTGAGCTTTGTCCCCAGACTCTATGATGCATTCATAAGCAGTGATGCGCAGCTCCTGGAAATAAACCCTGTTCTTAAGACGAGCGATAACAAAATACTGGCTGTTGACTGTAAATTCAGTATCGACGACAGTGCTCTTTTCAGGCATAAGGATATAATGGCTATGAGAGACCTTTCAGAAGAAGACCCTGCGGAGGTGGAAGCAGGCAGGCATAATCTTAACTTTGTCAAGCTTGACGGTAATGTAGGTTGTATGGTCAATGGTGCCGGTCTGGCCATGGCCACGATGGATCTTATTAAACTCTCTGGTGGAAGCCCGGCCAACTTTCTTGATGTGGGAGGTACAGCCAGTGCTGAAACTGTGGAGGCAGGATTCAGAATAATACTGAAGGATCCAAATGTAAAGGCTATACTGGTTAATATCTTCGGAGGTATTGTGCGCTGCGACAGGGTGGCCAACGGTGTGGTCGAAGCCTTTAAATCATTCGGTGAGTTGCCCGTACCTGTTATTGTAAGGCTCCAGGGCACCAATGCTGAAGAAGCAAAGGAGATAATCGATAATTCGGGCTTTGAAGTATTTTCCGCCATATCATTCGAAGATGCAGCCGAAAGGGTTGAACAGGTAATGTCAAAATAATTAAGCATTTGAGTTGTGCCAATCCGGATTAAATGATAATTTTACAGCGATAATTTATTAGCATTGAGTTTACTTTTTGTTTCTGTGATTATACCTGAAGGTACAACTTCATCATTAAGGCTTCTTTCATTGTTTGAAAACTTCAAAGAATTGCCACCTGATGTCCTGCAGTTGCTGCTGACAATTGCAGGAGCCTTTATCATATTGCTTACTCTTGTTTTTATTTTCCTCAGGAACAGGAGGAGAATGAATGCGGAGCTGAAACTGAAAACAGCCGAGGTTGAAAAAGCAAACCATGACCTGGAAAAACTTAACAGGGAACTGGTGGCACAGAAGGACAGGATTGCAAGGGATCTGGCAAATTCAGAAATGTTGTACAGTATCATGCTCGAATCAGCAGATGACGGCATCATTTTTTACAATACCGACTGGTCTGTAAAATTTGCCAATCCTGCCATCTATTCCATTGTTGGTTATGAGCAGGAAAAGGAGAAGCTTTTTGATGTTTTGAATGATAAGGAACTTCTGCATCCGGGTAATGCCGATTTTCATGCGGAAAGGTCCAGGGCAATAAGCAGGAAGGGCTTTTATGAATCAGAAATTAAGGTCAAGCATAAGGATGGCAGATATGTGGTCCTGTCAACCAAGATGGTGGAAGTAAAGGATGCATCGGGCTCCCCCCTGGGTATCCTGTCAATATCAAGGGATATAAGCTCCCTCAAGCATGCACAGAATGAGTTGAGAATGGCCAAGGAAAAGGCGGAGGAGAGTAACCGGCTGAAATCCACCTTCCTGGCAAATATCTCCCATGAGATACGAACGCCCCTCAATAGTATTGTGGGTTTTGCCAACCTGCTGAATGATACTAAGGCTTCAAATGATATGAGGGCAGAATATGTGGAATATCTTAACCAGAATACTGAAAAACTGCTGCAGGTTATTACAGATATTATCGACCTGAGCAAGCTTGAGAATAATGAAATTGATATATGCTATAACCCGGTAAGATTAAAT
>JAZBOI010000172.1:0-2990 GCA_036351095.1 Bacteroidales bacterium
AACAGGATCAAGGATTTCGTGGAGCATTACATTGATTTCAATTCGTCAACATCAGAGGAAATACCTATGACAAAAGAGCTTGGGGATGTTAATATAGCCTATTCACCGGGCTTTGTGATGAACAGTGACCTGGGATTATCAGTCTTCAACAATTTTGAGCTGCATTTTATAAGCAAGGCGGTAGGTAAACAATATTTTGACAATACAAACAGCGAAGAGCGTACAATAGACCCGTATTTTGTTAATAATATAAGACTTGACTACAGTTTCTCATTGAAAGGATTTAAAAATATTGCCCTTCAGCTACAGGTAAACAACCTGTTTAACACACTTTATGAAAGTAATGCCTACGGTGGCAATTATTATATAGACGGCCAGGAATACACATGGTCTTATTACTTCCCGCAGGCAGGCATAAACTATCTTTTCAGGCTTTCATTCGACTTTTAATGAATATGGACTGGTTGTCAAACCATTATATTGAAGTTTTCGGTGCACTTACCGGCATCCTCTATGTGATACTTGAGATCAGGCAGAGCATCTGGCTCTGGCCACTGGGAATCATCACATCTTCGGTGTACATATGGGTTTTTTTTACAAGCAAGTTTTATGCCGACATGGGTCTGCAGACCTATTATGTTTTCATAAGTATTTATGGATGGTACTGGTGGATGAAGGGAGGGGAGAAGAAATATGACAGGGAAGCTTTGCCCGTTACAGGTATCAGTATGAAGCTGGCAACAATACTGGCTGCTGTCTTTATTATCCTTTTTGCATTGATATACTTTATACTGGTCAGATATACTGATTCACCCCTTCCACTGGGCGATGCTTTCACAACAGCCCTCTCCATAGTGGCCACATGGATGCTGGCCCGGAAGATTATTGAGCACTGGATCTTATGGCTTGTGGCCGATCTTGTCTCAATGGCCCTTTATATTTACAAGGGTCTTTATCCTACGGTGGTACTCTTTGCTGTGTATACGGTAATGGCAGTGATAGGGTATAATGAATGGAGAAAGACAATGTTGCGTTCACCGGGCCCAGGATCACTCACTGGCCAAACTTGAGCTCCAGATACATGAACCGATAATCAAAATTCATGACTTTTTACTTTATCCATTATACTTTTTACTTTTTCCTTTATACTTTTGTCTTTCATCTTATATAATGGCCAAACCTGTAATCATACTTGCGAACGGTCGCTTTCCCACCTCAGGGATACCACTGGGTTATCTCAACAATGCTGAACGCATTGTCTGCTGCGACGGTTCTGTTGCCAGCCTTGTTGACTACGGGCTGGAGCCCTGGGCTATCGCCGGTGATCTTGATTCGGTGCCGGCTGACCTCAAGGAGAAATATGCCGACAGGCTCTTTCAGTCAGATGACCAGGAGACAAATGATCTGACTAAGGCGGTCAGGTTCTGCCTCGGACAGGGGATAACAGATATTGTTATACTGGGTGCCACGGGACTGAGGGAAGATCATACACTGGGCAATATATCCCTCCTGGCCGATTATGCAGAATCGCTGGCGGTGAAGATGCTTACTGATTACGGGATAATTATACCCGTCAGTTCAGGGTCATCAGTCAGCAGCTGGCCCGGGCAGCAGGTTTCCGTGTTTGCTGTGGATAAGGGAACGGTGATAAGTTCAAGAGGCCTGAAATACTCACTCGATAAGCTTGAACTCAAAAACTGGTGGATGGGTACCCTTAATGAATGTACCGGCAACAGTTTTTCGCTGAGCTTCAATGAAGGCAGGGTGCTGGTTTTCCTGGGATACTGATATCTTGCTCTTTGTCCGGGAGCTTGTTAGAGTCTCTTATTCTTCAAACAAATCAATCATTGTCTTTGTCATTGCTGCCACTCCGCCCCTGAAAGTGGGATAGAAATCAGGGTGGAACGCTGCGTTGTGCAGACCGGGCAGGGGGCTTCCGTTCTCTATGTGGTCAAGATACTTTTCATGTTCCACTGCACCCAGCCAGAAAAGAGCTATTGGGACCTGCTCTTCGGTACGGCCATACATCCCGAAATCCTCCCCGACTGTACTGGGATTAACCCTGTGTATGTTTTCCTTTCCAAGTATTTCCTCCATCGACACAACAGCCCTGTTCACCAGTCCGGGGTCATTTGCTACAGGTGGAGTTAAGCCTTCAAGCGGGATCACTTCGGGCATTTTATCTTCGGGCAGACCGGCCGAGAGGGCAATACCCCGGGTTAAACGTTCAAGACCTTCAATAATCTGCTCATAAACCCCGTCTTCAAAAAATCGGACTGTAAGCTGCATGTCAACCCTGTCGGGAATGACATTATGTTTGCTCCCGCCATGGATCGAACCTACGGTAACAACAGCTGGCTGGTAAGGTTCTATCTCCCTGCTTACAAGCGTCTGTATAGCCAGTACCATGCGGGAGGCAAGAACAACCGGGTCAATGGTCGTATGTGGCATTGCCCCATGTCCGCCATAGCCATGTACATGTATATCAACAGAACTTACCCCTCCGAAGATGGGACCGGGATAGTAGCCTATTGATCCTGCAGGCAGTCCTGCGTTAACATGATAGGCCAGGGCATAATCGGGTACCGGGAACTTATTGAACAGCCCTGCTTCGATCAGCCTGCCAGCACCGGCACTGATTTCTTCAGCCTGTTGTGCAATGGCAATTATGGTTCCCGACCATTGTTCTTTCATCTTTACCAGGGTCTTGAGTGTGCCGAGCCACAGTGTCATATGCATATCATGTCCGCAGGCATGCATTGCAGGCAAGCTGTTTCCCGCCGCATCTTCCTTTATCATCCTGCTGGCATAGGGCAGCCCCGTCTCTTCCCTTATGGGTAGTGCATCCATGTCAGTGCGCAGCATGATAACCGGACCATCACCATTCTCCAGGATGCCCACAAGGCTGTTACCGCTGAAATTGCGACTGAGCATGAAGCCCAAATCTTCGAGGTGCTGTGCCATCTTCTTCGATGTTTCGAACTCCATCA
>JAZBOI010000173.1:0-2031 GCA_036351095.1 Bacteroidales bacterium
GTCCCAGCACCCTCTCGCCCAGCACCTTTCTCAAATTTGCAGCCATTATATCAGCAGCCCTGTTGACCACTTCCCTGTCTTTATGCTTAATATATATCCTTATAAGCCTGGTGAACGGGGGATAAGAGAATTCCTTCCTCTCCTCAAGCTGGCTCCTGTACATACTTTCATAGTCATTGCCTATTATCTGCTTCATAACAGGGTGATGGGGATTGGCAGTCTGTATTATCACCCTTCCCCTGGTTTTTCTCCTCCCTGCACGCCCGCTGACCTGTGAGGCCAGCTGGAAACACCTCTCATGAGCCCTGAAATCTGGATAAAAAAGCATTCCGTCAATATTCAGAATGCCAACAAGGGTGAGGTTTTCTATATCCAGTCCCTTCGATATCATCTGTGTTCCTATAAGGATGTCTGTATTTGCCTCTTCAAGATCCTTTATTATCTTCTCAACCGATCCCTTTTTCCTTGTACTGTCATAATCCATTCTTTTAACCTTTGCATCCGGGAATAATATGGAAATTTCGTCTTCCACCTTTTCAGTTCCGAATCCTATCATCTTTATATTCGCCGATGAGCAGGCGGCACAGCTGGCAGGCGGTGGATCCCATGAGCCGCAATAATGGCAGTAGAGGCGGCCTATATTCTTATGGTAGGTATAATTCACCGAACAATTGGGACAGACGGGGGTCCACCCACAGTCGGCGCAGATGACTGAATGGGCAAAGCCCCTCCGGTTACGAAGCAGGACAAGCTGCTGCCCCCTGTTCAGAGCATCCTCTATTGCCTCAACAAGCACAGGTGTGAAATGGGATATCATTGTCTTCTTCCTGTAAGCTTCGTTTGAGTCTGTAAGGATGATTTCAGGCATTTTAATATCACCATATCTCCTGTCAAGGCGTGCATATCCGTATTTACCCGTTTCAGCATTATACATTGACTCCACTGATGGTGTTGCCGATCCCATCAAAACCCTGGCACCACAGAAATGAGCCCTCATAATGGCCGTGTCTCTGGCATTATAGCGTGGAGCAGGATCAAACTGCTTATATGAACTGTCATGCTCCTCATCAATAATTATCAGCCCGAGATTATTCACCGGGAGAAATACGGATGACCTTACCCCCAGTAAAATTTTGTATTCCCCCAGGGATGAAGTGCCGGATATCCTCTTATATACCTCCGCCTTCTCATTATCATTGAGGCCTGAATGATAAATACCAACCATATCTCCGAAATAAGATCTCAACCTGTCTATTATCTGGGTGGTAAGGGCTATCTCAGGCAGGAGGTAGAGTACTTTTTCGCCCCTTTTAAGTGCTTCCTCAATGAGATGAATATATATTTCCGTTTTACCGCTGGAAGTGACACCATGAAGCAGGACTGTTTTCTTTTCTTTGAAGAGGGAGCATATCTTTTCATGAGTCTCCGCCTGGTGAGCACTGAGCTTCTTGAGTTTGCCCTTTATTGCATCGTCTCCGGGAAACCTCGACACCTCCTCTGTTGTTTCTTCCAGTATACCAGCTTCAATAACCTTATTAAGAACCGAATAGGAGCTTCTTGACTTCCTTATAAGCTCGCTTTTTAACACTTTGTCCCTGTGATTATCATTGTCATCAGAGCTCATATCAAGGAAGGTCATCATTAGCCTGTACCTGGCCGGTGTCTTTTGCAGGCCATCCAGCAGCTCAGATAATTCTCCTTCGGTAAAACTTCCTGCCAGGCCTATCATTGTTTCCGTTTTTGATTTGAAAGAACCTGCCTCGTCCCTTGCAAGCAGGGCTGAAGGAATTGCAGCATTCATCAGTTCACCGGGAGAGCAATGATAATATTCACTAACCCACTGCCACAATTCGAGCAGATCAGCTGGAATGACCAGGCCTGTTTCAGAAATCTCCTTTACTTCCTTGATTTTTACTATGCCTGGTTTATTCTTATGTATCCTGGATACAATGCCGGTATACCTGTTCTTTGCACCGAAAGGTACTGTAACAGCCATCCCCCTCTTAAGTTTCCTGCTTATCTCATTCGGCA
>JAZBOI010000174.1:0-4742 GCA_036351095.1 Bacteroidales bacterium
GGTTCCAATACCAAATGCATATGAACTGTTCCAGGGATTACAGGATGTCGGGGTGGATACAAAGCTGGTAGTCTACAAAGGCTTCGGTCATGGCATTACAAAACCTAAAGAACGACTCGCAGCAATGTGGCATAACTGGCAGTGGTTCGGGAAATATGTTTGGGAAGAAGAAATTGATATTCCAGTTGTGAGCAGTAAGCGATGAGTGGTGAGAATGTTAGCTTACCTGAAAGAGGCTTTTATAAGGTTGACAGCGAGGTGACCGACATATTTGATGAAGATCCGGCTAAGATTTAACACAAGCAGGAAATGATCAGAACGAAACAGGGGCTGACTGATTATGTGTTTCGCAAGTAACATTTATCTCTTCCTGATCTCATTCACCACCTTTTTGAATTCATCGCTTTCCTTCCTTACCTGGATAATAAAGCTGTTATCATCAACATTGCCAATGGCAGCTGTCATCTCTTCCAGGTTCCTGTATGTTGCCTGGCGGAAAGTATTGTCATAATCCTTCTTCCTTGTAATATATACCTGGTCACAGATAAAATCCTGGATCTTTACCGCCTTATCGAGGGCCGATTTCCATTGAGAACCGGTAAAAATATCCGTTCCGTACAATTCACACAATACTGCAAAGGCATGTTTCTGTTTGTCAACAGGGTACTTCATCCATAGCTTATCATATCTCTTATGTATCTCTTTCCAGTTTTTCAGTTTTCCCGTGCCGATATCAGAACGCAGTTTATCCACATCACTCCTTTTCATAATCTGTCCTCCCAGGTTGATCCAATCGGTGTATCTTTTCCCTTTCAGGTTTTTGACCATCTCCTCATACCCGTGGTCCGGGTTTGCGCTCATATATGCGATGAGGTTTTTCACAGCATAATTATGGAGCATGTCGCCATAAGCATGATATGCCTTATAGGTTTTCAGTATAAGCACCTTCCGCCTGGTATTCTCCATATTTTCACCAAGCACCTCAAGCACGTTGATCACTTCTTCCTTACCCGACAGTAATTTACGTCCCAGTGCAGCCAGGTCATCATCATTTTTCAATCCCCCGGACTCAGGACTTGCCTTTGCCGTCCATATTTCAAGTAAGCGTCGTGCCTGAATTATTTCTTCAACAGTATCGGGCGCAAAAGCATCAAATTCGATATTCTGTATCTTATGCCTTCTCTTATCACGTGTCTGGAACTTCCATGAGTTGCGGGCCAGTGCATACATATTATAAAGCCACCAGAATGCAGGCATCACCTCCAGCCTGTCATGTGTAATATTATTATTTAGCAGTGAGAAGGGCAGCGGGATATCCAGTTCTGCAGGGTAATCTGCTTTCGACAGTAAAACAAAAGACGCAAAGCGGCTCGAGTGTTTCAGGCTGGTACACAATCCCGGCCAGAATCCTCTTCCTGCCTGTATCTCATTGTCATTGGCTCTGCTGTTGTGGTTTGAACCAATTGTTGCGCCGGCTGCTATATTACTCTGCCCCATGACCACCGAGGCAACAAGGAAGGAATTATTATGATGTTGCTCGTGGGCCGGGAAAATAAGATTATTCAGAACCTCACAACACGATATGGTTGAATTATCACCCAGGAATGAATTTATCAGCCTGGCCCCGTACTTAAGGTTTGAATTATTTCCGAGTATGAACTTTACAGCCTTGCAGCCATAAAAAATATGACAACCATAGCCAATTATGCCATTCACCAGTTCAACCCCTTCCCCTATCTGAGTCGGCTCCTCCTCCGAGGAGTTTATGGTGAGGTTTTTCAGTTTATTGGCCCCTTTGATATAACAATCAGAGCCAATCTTTACATCCTTCAGTATCTGTGAATTTTTTATCACGCACTGGCTTCCTGTTGTGCCATAATAGCCGCGGTGTTCATCCAGGCTCTCCTGGGTTATTTTCTTAAGTTTTTCCTGTAGTGGCACATCATCCACATACTTAGCCCAGAGATAAGCATCGGCCGTAATCATGCCGTCGAAAGGAAGTACCTGTCGGCAGCCTGTTTCGTTCATCAGGTCGAGCCATGTCCTTACACTCTCCGGCTCCCCCTCTTTCAGTGTGCCATTACCGAACTTGGCGTGATCGGTTGTATGCATCTCCTGTATGTTGAATATTATGTTCCTGTCGCCTATAATATAATGAGCCAGGTAATGAACGTTATGAATAGCTACATCATCGCCGATATCACAGGAGATGACAAGGCTGTCAGTGATACCTGCAGGCACCCTCAGGTCGTGATGCTGAAGGACCACATCCCTCAGTCTGCCTATCCTTACCAGCCCGAAGAACTTGGTGTTTTTGATCAGTCCCGGGTCAAACTGGTCTGTCACCAGCAGGTCGTCCCAGTCATCGGCGGTATTATCATTCTTTACCAGCCTTTCAATCTCATCCGAGGACAGGTGCCTCCACCCTGATCGGGGAGGGGTAACCTGCTTATTCCGCTGAAAATATTCATCTTTCCCTTCGGGGAGATACTGTGAGGGTATAAAATTCCTTCCAATATTCTCAGGGGCTACTATTGATAATCTGTCCATGGTTTAATGCTGTTTGTTATACGGGATTTTCAGATTCATGTGCTTAAACCAGCCTGTACTAACTGGTAAAAGAACTACTAATCCTGCAATGTATTACACAAAAGCATTAAAAATAAAATATTTTACTAAAAAATTGGAATATTGGGGTACTAATATGAGTTCGTACGGAATTGCTTCACTGTACCCTTGCGGTATACTATTATTCCCGTTATGCAGATTATCAGGCATATTAATGCGAGAATGAATAATTCGTAATAAAAGAAGAGAAATCCTGCAGCAAGGCTGGAAACTACTGTGATCCTGCCTGCTGTTGCTGTTCTCTTTGCACGCCTTTCATTATTTTGTGTCTTCAACTCTTCAATCTCGACAGCCCTTTCAAGTCCACTCAGTATATTAGTATGAGGATCTCCATTGTGTTTATTCCCGGACGTGCCTTCTTGCCGGTATTCGCTTTTAACCATCACGTCATCATGCAAACCTGTAATATCTTCAGGGGCAACGCAGGCTGCGCAGCATTGACCGTGCCTCACCCATATCCCTGATGTTGGATGTTCCTGTAATTTCTTTGTAAGAACATTAATATCCTTACTGCAGATGTGACATGTATATTTTTTCTGAGAATCAACATTTATTTCCATACCCCTGTTATTATTAATCCCTGATCTCACAAACAGATAAAACGCTTATCCGGATACCCCCTTCGATACTATTTAGATTTAATATAAACAATCCAGAGGTCAATATTATGAAATTATGATAAACCAAATCCCTCCAGCCTTAGAACAGAATTATACAGAGTGGCAAAAACAGTCTCTTATATACTGAATATGAGGGCATTAAAAACGAGGCCTATTTAGATATTATTATAAAGCCCTGAATTAAAACAAGCGGATTTTATTTTTAATAAGAGATTATAGAAAGGATAGAACTGATTTAACTATAAACTCACACTAATTAAATAAAGAAATGCATTACAGCCGTAGCCGTAATGCATTTCCAGGTGATTATCTTGTTTAGCAAATGCCTATTCGTCCTCCTCTTCCGGAGTGAGTATGAAATCCCTGACCGTTAAGTTGGCAGCTTTCACTACAACATTTTCATACATCACCGTATCATAATTCTCCTTTGTGGCATAAAGGTAGTATGTTCCCTCAGGTATGCCCGGGAGCGCATAAAAACCTGTTGTGTCAGTGTAAGCTGTTGCAATGGTTGTATCGGCCATGATCCATACAGATGCATTCCCCAGAACTACCGAGGCAGTATCGCTTACCGTTCCCTGTACGGTTCCGGCCGTTGAATTATTGACCGCACGTATTACCGGCTTGAAATTAAATCCATTGATGCCGGCTGGGGAATGCATATTGCCTTTCAGTATAAATGATTTTTCAAGGTTGAAATCAAGCAAAAGGTCAGTGCTTAATCCGCCTTCCACCATTATTGCAGGCTCAATGAAAATCTTTATCCCTGTCTGTGCCCCGCTGGGTACTTTAAGATCATATGTTCCATGATCCTTTACCACTATGCTTGCCTCATCAACATAAAGCCTCAGCAGGTCATATTCACCAGCAGGTATTTCCATCTCAAGGAGCTCAGCCATGACACCATTGCGCAGTTCCATAAGGTTAAACTCAAGGGTATCCTCAAGCAGTGTCATAAAGGGGTAGCCATTATCCTCTTCCTGACCATAGCCGTCATGATCATCCTTTTCCCTTATTTCAACTTTTGTAATAACAACGTTTGCCTCCTCTATGTATTCAACCGGAAAGGGATCATCAGTAATGCTGATCCTTAAGATACCGTAATTATCATCAATGGTCCTGTCGTTCTTCTGGCAGCCAACAATTAAGACCAATGCCAGTGCAATAAGCCCGGTAAGTTTAATCATGCTCTTCTTCATAATATATCTGTAGTTTTGGTTTCCTGCTTTATATAGTAAGACGATACGGCAAAGCAAAAGGTTTGAATATATTATAATTTTTAAATTACTATCTTTCCGTTTAAAACACCCTGATGACTGATTACGGCTTCTGGTCAATCATACCTCCCCTGCTGGCAATTGTGCTTGCCATACGCACCCGCCAGGTGTTTATCTCCCTCGGGCTGGGCATATGGGCCGGGTGGATCATCATCAACAGGGGCAATCCCCTGTCCGGCTCAGTTGATACGGTAAGTGCTATGGTGGATGTTTTCAA
>JAZBOI010000175.1:0-4963 GCA_036351095.1 Bacteroidales bacterium
ACCAGGGGAAATTCCTTGGCTCCGTACCTGAATATTGCAAACATACTGGGGTCGTCAAAATGAGCTGAGACAATTATGCCATCGATATACTGTGCTGAACCACTGATAAGTGAGGTTATGATAAGGGGCCAGCCCAGCCTTAGATGTTCCTTGATAAAAGCCGGGTTTATCCTGAATTCTGAATACCTGAAGAGCAGTGTAACGAGCCACACCCAGCGCACAAGTGTTATAAAAAGGAGACCGTAGATGGCCCACATAATATCCTTGCCAAGCAGTATTGGAACCATAATAAGCAACAGCTGGGCCAGGAAAGTATAAATTCCATACTGGAATATTCTGTGCGGGCGATCCCTGAGGAGGTAAATATATTCAATAAGGCAGACAGGACTGCTGAGAAGGAGGTAAAGAAGGAGCAGGTTCAGGTAAGGTGTATTACCACTATTGCCGTAAACCGAGAAATTATATTTTAATATATGTCCCAGTATGAAGAATAGCAGGCTGAAAGCCAGGAGAAGGAGGAAGGCATTGAAGATCTCGGGAGATTTCTCACTTATATTTTCACCCAGTCTCCTGAACGAACGGTTACGGTTATATAAGGGCAGCAATGATTGTATTATGCCTGTCACCCAGAAATAACTAAGAAAACTGGCAATAAACATGAACATTTCCCATGAACCTATCTCTGCAGGTGTCAGGTGGCTCTTGGTAAAAACGATGCTTATTATAAAAAAAACTACAAAGCGAAGTAACTGAAATAGTTGCAGCCCGGAAATATTGTTTATGAATTTTGGTTTTGCCAAAATACCTATTGCTTTTTGAGGTCTTGTGATGTTATTATAATCAGCTAATTATGATATTTAATGTCCGGTTCACCTGAAAGGGAACCGTGCAAAGATAATAATTGGATAATGGCTACTGCAAAAAGGCATAAAATTTTGCAATATTATTTTTTTACATTTTCTTTGCACTCCGGATATGGTGAATGTAGCTCAGTTGGTTAGAGCACTGGATTGTGGTTCCAGGGGTCGTGGGTTCGAATCCCATCTTTCACCCGGCCTTGTAAAGCCGGCACACTGATGTGTGCCGGCTTTTTACACTTATATGGCGTTAACAGCTTGCTGTTATAAGCCATATAGGTGGAAAAAGACAAGGCTGCCAAAGGCAGCCGGCTTTACAAAGCCGGTGGTGACACCCCCCGGCGATCACCGACCGAACGTAGTGAGGGAGGTAATCCCTGATACCCAGGAACTGGGGATCGGGAGGATCACCGACCGAACGCTTATTCCAAAACTCGTTTTTGAACTCCTGCAAAGGTGATTTTCACCGGGTTTATATAACCCTGGTCATCAAAAGTAAGCCTATCAATACAAACAACGCGGTGATGAGGGTTATCGGTACCGAGTGGTCGCCGATGATACAGGATATAATATTCATCCTTACCATGTATATTTATAACAGAATGATGACCTGCACCGGTGGCAACGCTTGAATCCTGCTGAAGGATCTTGCCAATACGCTCAAATGGACCAAGCGGGGAATCACCAACAGCATAAGCCACGCTGTAAGCGGGACCTCCCCATCCCCCCTCCGACCACATAAGGTAATACAGGCCTTTACGTTTGAGCATGAAAGGACCTTCCACATAGTTTTCGGGGGTGATTTCCTTAAATAACTCACCATCATCAAATGGCACAAGACTGAGCAGGTCACTGCTCAGTTTAACAACATTGCAGTGTCTCCATCCCCCGTAATACATATAGTACTGCATATCGTCGTCCTGGAAAACATGCTGATCAATTGGCTGTGCCCCATTATGGAACTTGCTTATTAAAGGCTTCCCCAGGGCATCTGTGAA
This sequence comes from Bacteroidales bacterium, assembly GCA_036351095.1. Taxonomy (GTDB): domain Bacteria; phylum Bacteroidota; class Bacteroidia; order Bacteroidales; family VadinHA17; genus UBA9300. The sequence goes on from JAZBOI010000175.1 coordinate 1,856, forward strand.
CGGTCCGGAAGGATTATCCGCCACTGCGACACCTATTCCTCCGTATTCTTTATCATTCTGGATATCGTTGGCTGAGAAAAACAGGTAGTACCTGCCCGCTTCTTTGACAATTGAAGGTGCCCATAATGAATAGGCAGCCCATTCTACATTTTCCACATCCAGCACCATGGGATGCTTTTCCCATTTAACGAGATCAGTTGATGAGAAAGCATCCAGAAAAGTTTGCTTCAGGTATTGTTTGTTAATTGCATTTTCCCTTTTTCGCAGCTGGTACTCAGAAAAACTGACAGAGGCAATTGAGTCGCCGTACCGGTCAGACCAGGTAGGGAAAATCCAGTACTCGCCGTTAATAATTTCGCCTTCAGGATCGGCATACCATCCGGGGAAAAGGGGGTTGCCGGAATATAGCTTTTCATCTTCCCCTGTACCCGTTCTGCAGGAGGAAACAATAAAGAAATATACTGCTAATGTTATTAATATTAACTTTTTCATAAATAAAGCTTTGTTCCCATACAATTATCACCAACACCTTTAGCCTTGATTTGTACTACCGGCCTGCACATTGAAAGGGCCGATCCCTTTAAATACAGGGGTCAGCTTCAGGACAATGCTTTTACCATTTTCGTATACCTGTTGTAGGAATAAAGCGACAGGACAAGCAGTATTGCTATTGTAACATATACGAAGACCGGGATGGGTACCGGATCACCGCCTGCATATGAATGTAAGCCTGACAGGTAATAATTCACCCCGAAATATGTCATCAGCACCGAGGCGAAAGCATAAACCGACATAAGGTTGAAAGCAAATATGCTGCTGAGTGCCTTTATGTTCTTTGAGTGAATAACAAAAGCATAAACAATAATTGTTATCAGCGACCATGTCTCCTTGGGATCCCAGCCCCAGTACCTTCCCCACGACTCATTTGCCCATACGGCACCCAGGAAGGTTCCTATCGTAAGGAAATACAGTCCCAGTGTAAGGGTCCGGTAATTAATAACCGTCAGATCATCGACTGTTTTCAATATATGCTTACGGTTTTTCCGGTTATTCATCATATAGAGTATCATATTGATCAGTCCGATTATTGCACCCAGTCCCAGGAAGCCATAACTGGCTGTTATAACTGAAACGTGCAATGTAAGCCAGTAGGATTGAAGCACCGGCACCAGGTTGGTTATCTCCGGATCCATGAAGCTCAGATGTGCCACCATCAGGGTCAGGGATGCCAGCACGGCCGTTGCTGCCAGGGTAAGGGAGGAACGGCGACTGAAAAGTAAGCCGGCAAGCACCGTTACCCATGATATGAACAGCATGGATTCATAACCGTTACTCATGGGAGAATGACCGGATATGTACCATCTTATGCCAAGACCAAGGGTATGGAATAGAAAACCGAGGAGGATAAGACCTGAAAAGACTTTCACAAGGGGAGTCCTTCCTGTCTTACCCCTTATTATCATTGATATCAGTATAACAAGCATTATGATTCCGACACTTGCATAATAGGGAAAGAGACGCTCAAAGATCATCGACTTGTAATAGAAGATCTCTGCCCTGACCTGGCTTTCTGATGGCAGCTCATAACCGGCATACTTCCTCTGGTAGTTTAACAGCGATTCAAGGTATTCATCAGCCTCGCTGTAGTTCCCGGTGCTTTTCCCTTCAAAAAGGGCAGTGGTATAGAGTGAAAGAATATTGCTGATATAGAGACTGTCGTTTTCATTCAGTGCATTCTTTAATGCTGCTGATGGCGGACCCCAGGAATCAGTGCCGTCCCTTAAAGGGAATATCCTGAAAAATTCTCCCCTTGCCATCATCATTACTATATTCACCCTCTCATCAACCTTAATAATCTCCTTATCCATCTTATCCCTCTCCCCGGAAGGCTTATTCACCACTTCCTGTATCATAGCGGCAAGTAAGTACTCACCTCTCTCAAAATCTACCAGTTGCCTGATTGAGGCATATTCTTCTGTTATTCCTATTGCTTTTCTGAGGTCTTTGTTGGATACTTTTATCAGAGGTTCATCCTGCCAGTTCTGAAAATCCGTACTCAGTCCCATAAAAACCTGCATAGGGGAATAACTATCATAGTTATTTGTCCGGTGTATTTTCCTCAGGATATCATGGCTGAGTGTATATAGAGGCTTTGTACGTCCTTTCTGGTCCTGCACAAGCACTTTCCCGAATTCCTCCACCTTCTTCTTATCATATATTATTTTGGAAGGATTGGCCCCTGCTGTCATATTAAATGACAGGAAGAAGATCAGCATACCTGCCAGTTTTGCTCCCGCATTTCTCCACATGGTTGGCTTCACTTTCCGGAAGAGCGAATTCCTGTTAAGCAGGGAAAGGAGAATAAAAAGGGTAAGAAGTGCATAACCTGTGTATGTAACGAGCATTCCTGCCCTGTCATTGTTAACTGACAGTATTGTGCCTTTCTCATCCGGGTCATAGGAAGACTGGTAAAACCTGTAGCCTCCATACTTCAGTATATTATTCATGTAAATTGAGTAAGGAATATTCACATCTTCTTCTTCATCAATCAATACGACCTCACTTCGGTAACCCGAGGGACTGGATGAACCCGGATACCTTTCAAGGATAAAATCTTCCAGCTTCAGGGTAAAAGGAAACTCTATTATATCGGGCCCGTATGCAAGGACAAAATTTTTACTATCAATCTTAACTTCTGTCGTATCGGCATCTTCGTTGTAGACATCATAAACATACAGCTTCCTGAGCTCCGTGCCATATCGCAGTTCTATTTCAAAGGCATCTTTCCCCGTAACGGAATTTTCAGTGTTCACACTCACCGGCATTATTGCACCGGCTGCAGTCAATTTCTGGGGAACAATACGATAATTAGGAGTGCTGTATATCATCCTTTCCCTGAAGGAATGCGTTTCACCCTCTTCCAGGGTAAATTCCTCCTGTGTCATCATACTCAGGCCTTTGAGAACGGTATTTGACCTTATATTAAAGGTATCATTATCCAGGCTGATATTAAGGTCACAACTCTCATCAACTCCCAGGCCCACCTTCAGGTTATCAACCATCCTGCTCTCACCTTCGGCCAGGAATACCACCTCCCGGAACCTTCTG
>JAZBOI010000176.1:0-11219 GCA_036351095.1 Bacteroidales bacterium
CCTTCCTGCTTCGCTGTCCCTGATGATTATTATTCCTGATGTCCCTTTGGTAACAGGTACTTCGAGTGAAGCCATTGCCTTCCCCATCATGGGACCCCCGTTAACCACCTTGGCAGTACTTTCCGGTAAGCCACCGGCATATTCAATGAGCTTGCTGACAGGAGTGCCTATTCTAGCAAGGATATTCATTGGCTTTTCCATATCCTTGCCTGAAACGCTTACCACTCTTTCTACCAGTGGCTTGTTTTTCTGAATGGCATCATAGACAGCACAGGCTGTTCCGACGTTGTGAACCACTGTTCCGACATCCACAGGAAGACCTCCCGAAGGCACCTCCCTGTTTATCAGGGCTTTAATAAGCTGTTTCTCAGCTCCCTGTGGGTATTTGACCTTCAGGGGATGTATGCTGATACCATCATATGAGCCTGCAAGGCTTGTAAGTTTTTCAATTGCATCTTTCTTGTTGCTCTCAATACCTATCATTGCCCTGTTGACACCAAGTGCCTTCATGAGCAGAGTGGTACCGGTAAGAAGCTCTTCAGACCTTTCCAGCATCAGGCGATGGTCGGAGGTGAGGTAGGGTTCGCATTCAACACCATTGATGATAAGTACTTCACACTTTTTGCCGGGAGGAATGCTCAGCTTGACATGAGAGGGGAAGGTTGCCCCGCCCATACCAACAATGCCGTATTCGGCACATTTTTTTATGATCTCCTCTCCGGTAAGGCTTATATCCCTTATCAGTTTGTCACTTCTGTCAACCGATTCAAGCCATTCATCACCCTCAACATTTATTACTATGCTGGTCTGTTTGTATCCTGAAGGGCCAGGCATCCTGTCGATCTTCAGCACTTTTCCCGACACGGATGAATGAATATTGGCCGAGACAAAACCTTTGCTACGGGCTATTACCTGTCCTGCCTTTACCGTATCTCCCCTGGCAACCGACTCTTCAGCCGGTGCTCCCAGGTGCTGGCTTACAGGTATTATGACCTGTTCGGGTACCGGCAGTGTTTCAATGGCTGCACCGGCTGATATTTTGTTCTCGGGTGGATGAACGCCTCCTTTTGGGAATGTCTTTAACACTTTATATATCAATTTAAGTTTAACTTGAACTATTTATGCTTCAGCTTTTTCCTCTTCCTGTTTCTTCTCGGTCCTTCGTGGAGGGAAATTGATTTCCAGGATGGCATTCGTAGGACACACAGGCTCACATTTCCTGCAGAACTTGCACTTGTCTGAATCAATGAAAGCAAGGTTGTTCTCTATTGTAATGGCATCAAACTCACACACCTGCTGACATTTGCCACATCCTATACAGGCTACAGCACAGGCTTTCCTTGCCGGACCACCCTTGTCTTTGTTGACACAGGACACATAAATCTTCCTGTCCTTCCTGGCCCTTTTCCTCAACTCAATTATATCCCTCGGGCAGGCTTTGACACAGGCTCCGCATGCAACACAGTTTTCATCAATGATCACGGGTAATCCCGTTTTGCTGTCCATGTACATTGCATCAAAATCGCAGGCATCAACACATTCACCCAGTCCCAGGCAGCCATAGGCACAATCGCTTTCTCCATTGTAAAGGTTATGGACAATGGTACAGTTCAGTGCCCCTGCATAAGTCGATGTTTTCTTCCTGTGCTCGGGTGTCCCGTTACAGCGGACCACGGCAACCCTCGGCTCCACCTCAGGCGCTTCCCTGCCAAGTATCTTTGCTACAATTGCCATGACCTCACTACCTCCAACCGGGCAGTTAAGGCCTTCAAAAGATTCTGACCTGACAAGCGCTTCAGCAAAATTACGGCAACCGGCAAAGCCACAACCTCCACAATTGGCTGCCGGCAGAGCTGCTTCCACCTCATCAATTCGGGGATCCTCGTATACCTTAAACTTCTGTGCAACGAAATATAATATCAGGGCAGCTATTATCCCTAACAGGCTTAATGATATTATTGTTATTAAAACTACTGAATTCATACAGGCTCCTTTTTAATTGTAAATGAAAAACTCCTGCCTATCTTTTCCTTCCTGAGATAGATAAATGCATAATAAGGTATAAGCGATAAGAGTGCACATATGCCACTGAGCAATTCAGAAACCGACAGGGCAGTCAGGACTATCAAAATAATCATCACTACCATGAAAGGTAAGAGGTAGCCCAGGAAAAGTGCCCTGAAACCCAATGATTGCTCCATAACTACCATTACATGGTCACCGGCCTTTATTTGCGGGTTGCTTACCGTCTTTATTTCCTTGTTCTTACTGTCGGAAAGATCACAGATACCCGATGCAATACACCCCGAGCAGGCAGGGTGCGCAATGATATCAACAATTGCATGATTACTGCCAACTGACTTTACTATTCCGCTATGTTCAATCGTATTTTCTTTCTGCATTATTATGTAACCACGCGTGGTATGAAGCTGCAAATTTATAATATGCTGGTAAAATATATATGCGTAAAATCAGTTTTTAAACAGGCCAAAATAATATAGAATCAATCTAAATAATATAGGCATACAAATCATATTTCCCTTCCGGATTAACTGATTTTACTCCAGTCGTAATCAGTCTTTTTAATATTTTTTAGTTGCTCATTAAGGATAATGTTTTGCGGCTCCTCCAGCAGGGGATCTGCGTCCACTATTTCTTCAGCTATTCTCCTTGCATATTCCAGTATCTGACCATCTTTACCCAGGTTAGCTATCTTGAGGTCAAATCCTATCCCGCTCTGTCTTGTTCCTTCAAGATCGCCAGGTCCCCTGAGCCTCAGGTCAGCTTCCGCTATTTCAAAACCGTCATTCGTGCTGACCATAATTTCAATTCTTTTGCGTGCTTCATTGGATAGTTTGTCGGAGCTCATAAGCACACAGTACGATTGTTTGGCTCCCCTGCCCACACGGCCTCGCAACTGGTGCAACTGTGACAGTCCGAACCTCTCAGCCGATTCGATGACCATGACCGAAGCGTTTGGCACATCCACACCTACCTCTATAACTGTTGTGGCGATAAGTATATTGGCCTGGCCGGAGGTGAAGAGTTTCATTGATATTTCCTTGTCTTTTGACTTCATTCTGCCGTGTACAACCGATACTACGAATTGAGGAGGGGGGAAGGCTCTTGTTATGGCTTCAACACCATCTTCAAGATCCTTGTAATCCATCTTTTCCGATTCTTTGATCAGTGGATAAACAATATATATCTGCTGCCCTGCCTTAATCTGTTCTTTCATAAAGGCAAATACTTTCAGCCTGGCTGAATCAGTGAAGTGCATGGTTTTTATGGCTTTCCTGCCCGGTGGCAGTTCATCAATTACCGATACATCAAGATCGCCGTAGAGTGTCATTGCAAGTGTCCTGGGTATGGGAGTGGCAGTCATAACCAGGACATGTGGTGGCTTACTGTCTTTTTTCCACAGCCTTGCCCTCTGTGCCACCCCGAAGCGATGCTGTTCATCAATAATAACCAGTCCGAGCTTTTTAAAGATGACAGTATCTTCTATTAGCGCATGGGTGCCTGTTATTATCCTTATCGACCCGTCCATCAGACCGCTTGCTATCCTTTCTCTTTCGGATTTCCTGGTTGAACCTGTAAGCAGGCATACTTCAATGCCTATGCCCCTGAGCATCTCTGAAATGGTGTTGTAATGCTGTCCTGTCAGTATCTCTGTAGGTGCCATTAAACAGGCCTGGTAACCATTATCAATGGCAATAAGCATGCTCATTAAAGCTACAAGCGTTTTCCCGCTACCAACATCACCCTGGAGAAGGCGGTTCATCTGCCTGCCTGAACCAAGATCCCTTCGTATTTCCTTCATCACTCTTTTCTGTGCACCGGTCAGACTGAAAGGGAGGTTCCGGGCGTAAAAATCATTGAATTTCTGCCCCACAATATCGAAAACATGGCCCTTAAATCTCTTGCCCCTTTGTACCTTAAGGCTAAGCAGGCTCAATTGTATGTAAAACAGTTCTTCCAGCTTAAGCCTGAAACGTGCCTTTTCAAGATCCTTGTTGTCATTGGGAAAATGGGTGGTAAACAGTGCATCATGAAGATCCATCAGCCTGTATTTTTCCCTCATCCATAAGGGTAAAGTGTCTTTTATTCCTGTCCTGAGCTGATTGAAAAGATTGCCCTGTAACTTATTGATTGTCTTTGATGTAATGTAGTGATTCTTCAGCTTCTCTGTTGTACTGTACTGTGACTGGATATTGCTGCTGATACGCTTTTCAAGTTTTTCAGGATCTTCAATTTCGGGATGCACAATGTTAATACTTTCATTAAACAGACCGGGGCGACCGAAAATGATATATTCCCTGTTAAGCTTATATGAGTCGATAATCCATTTAAGGCCTTTAAACCAGACAAGTTTGACAGTTCCTGTATCATCCCTGAACAGGGCTGTTAACCTTTTATTGCGACCCGCACCCTCGGTCTGGAAGCCTTCTATAATTCCCCTGATCTGGACAAAGGGCATCTCGGGGTCGAGTTCTGAAATCCTGTAAAACTTTGTCCTGTCAATGTATTTATAGGGAAAGTAGTATAACAGGTCCCTGAAGGTCTTTATACCCAGTTCCCTGTCAAGGAGTTCCGACCTTTTGGGACCTACACCTGCCAGGAATTTTATTTCTGTATCGAGGATATCAGGCATTATTTGTTGATAATCCCGGGTAATTAGTTAAACCCGAATTCTAAATTAACTATTTTTGAATTGTTCACCAACAGTATTTTTCCACCTTATGAAACGTCAATCAGAGAATCATCATTATTTAGCTACAGGAGTAAGACTATTCTTTATGGGATCTTACACGTGACCAGTGAAATAAACAAAAATTAATCACATGAATAACTACAGGACGGCGGCTGCTCTCAGGTATTTTTTATGCTCCGGTCACAGGAAAGGACATGGTATTCACAGTCCCTTCGCTTATGACTTTATAAGCAATGTTATGCTTAAAGACATGCCTGAAGAAAGGAAGGCAGCAGTAAAATACGTCAGAAAAAGGATGGAAGGCAGCAAAACAGTAATTACTGTGAATGATCTGGGGGCCGGTTCAGGAACTTTGTCAGCGAGCAGACGCTGCCTGTGCCATATAGCGCGCCGTTCATCCGTTCATCCCAGGTATGGAAAGATATTGCATAACCTGGCCTCCGCCAGTGACGGTAAGGATATCCTTGAAATGGGAACATCGCTCGGGATAAGCACTCTCTACCTGGCCATGGGAGCTCCCTCGTCGAAAATAGTGAGTATTGAAGGCTGCCAGGAGCTGTCAGCCATTGCAGAAGATAATTTTTCACGGGCAAAAGTTAAAAATGTTGAAGTCCTGACAGGTGATTTTGATAAGGTGCTCCCTGAATTGAAAAGAGATGGCTTCAGACCATCACTTGTTTTTGTCGATGGGAACCACATAAAAGAAGCTGTTCTAAGATATTTTACATTGTTGAAGGAACTTATTACGGCCAATTCTGTTATTATTTTTGACGACATAAATTATTCTTTTGAAATGAATGAAGCATGGAAGGAAATAAAAAGTGATTTACAGGTGTCATTAACTATAGATATTTTCCAGATGGGACTGGTTTTTTTCAGGAAAGGAATGGCGAAGCAGGATTTAGTGATACGGTATTAACATTATTTAAAGGATCAGGTTTTCATATATTGAAATATTAAGATTAATTTCGGGTAATTTTTTAAACATACAGTATGAGTAATGTAATTGAGATCAATGATGTAGTTAAGAACTACCAGGTAGGAACAGTAATTGTACGTGCCCTGCGTTCGGTTACCCTGTCAATTGAAAAAAGTGATTATGTAGCAATAATGGGTCCATCAGGTTCAGGTAAGTCGACACTTATGAATATTCTGGGATGCCTGGATACCATAACAAAGGGGCAATATGTTCTTAATGGTACAGATGTCAGTAAACATGAAGACAATCAGCTCGCTGAAATACGTAATAAGGAAATTGGCTTTGTTTTCCAGACTTTTAATCTCCTGCCAAGATATACCGCCCTGGAAAATGTAACACTGCCATTGATATATGCAGGATACTCGAGGGCAGAAAGGGACGAGATGGCCAAACGGATGCTTGACCTGGTAGGTCTGGATGACAGGATGACCCATAAGCCAAATGAGCTGTCGGGAGGACAGAGGCAGAGGGTGGCCATTGCCAGGGCCATGGTAAATAATCCTTCAATAATACTTGCTGATGAACCAACCGGTAACCTCGACAGCAAAACATCGCTTGATATAATGAAGCTGCTTACCAAGATACATCAGGATGGTAATACCGTGATACTTGTCACACACGAAGAAACCATAGCCAGGAATGCAAGGAGAATAGTAAGGCTTATGGATGGTGAAGTGGCCAGTGATGAAATCCTTAACTGATAATGAAACTTGTTGTATACTGAGGTCCTTGACCAGGTATAATCCGGTCAGATGCACGGCTCCATGGGGCCCTGGTATTTGGAGGCAGGAAAAAATATTTCTCTACATGCATGATTTACAGCTGCTTGTGGCGAAATAAAGCAGGGGGGAGGGAGTATCAAAAAAAAATAGGAATTTACTGTTGTTTTATTAAATAATTTAGTATTTATTTGCAGACCCAAATTCAAAACTAGAAGGGAATAATGTACTGGACTCTTGAATTAGCATCAAAACTCGAAGATGCACCATGGCCTGCAACAAAGGATGAGCTTATTGATTATGCAATCAGATCGGGTGCTCCTATGGAAGTTATCGAGAATCTTCAGGAAATAGAAGATGAAGGGGATATTTACGAGAGTATTGAGGATATCTGGCCCGATTACCCCAGTAAAGATGACTTCTTCTTTAATGAAGATGAATATTAAGCTCTTTATTCTCTGAAGATATCAAACCTGTTTTTCGGCCTGATGGCTTCATACCACTGAAAATTCTCCAGTCGCTTCAGCGATGGCATTGTATGTAAGGGCGGATCAAGTGTTCCCTCCGGGTTGTCCAGCATGTATAATTCCTTTATTTTTCCATCTTCCAGGTAAATGTCCATATTAACACAAGTCGATTGATCAACACCTACCAGTTCATCTTCTTCAATGGCAAAATATATCTTTTCGGAATTGCCCCTGATCTCTATCTTGTAGAGTTTATTATCCCTGAAATACCCGGTGAGATTTTTACCTTTCAGCTGATTGTAACGTGATGAATCCACTTCTTCGATTACAAAGGCATTATTGTACAGTTCCATTTTATGCATTGCCTTATTCTCCGTGAACAATGCCATTGAATCAGCAAAAAGCTGGTTGGCATCAGACCACAGCACGGGCCGGTAATACAGCCTTATGACTGAATCTCGGAACGAATATGACAGTGAGTCGCATTTCGCCTGCAGGTCTTGACTGTAGATCCTGCATCCGTAAAAAGCCCTTACCAGGCGGTAATCCATGGTTGAATCCTGTATGGTATGTGACCTGAGGGTGTCGGCATGCAGGAAAAGGTAATCGTCTTCATTCACCTGAATAAACTGTGCACTGTCAGTTATCATAAATCTTTCAGGCTCCTTGTAATACCATGACTCATTACCTTTTACGATAATCTCCTGCTCCGTATCCCGTATTGTAACATCATAATTGGCAGTACCAAAACCTCGTTCGGCCTCATAATATAGTGAGTCGCCTGTAACAATCTGTACTTTATTATCTATATAAGCCTTGTCCATTAGCAGGCTTATCTCATTTTTTGTATCGTGCCAGCCCCTGTTACACCTGGCTTCTATACTGTCTCCTATAATCTGCGAAGGCCCGAAAAAGTATGCAACTTCAGAAATAGTGTGGTATTCCAGTGTATCTGAATACATGGTATAATCCGGATTCACCAGTTCAACACTGTCCTTGAAATTAAATATTTCAGTCTCAGTATAATATATGCCTATGATACTGGTTAGCACATTGTCCTGGTTGATGATCCTGCCCCCCGTGGTGTATATTGCCGTTTCATTGATCATATCATATTCAATATGATCAGTGTACAGGGTGGTTTCATTGTCAATCAGTATTACCGAATCCTTTACAAGGGCATATTCAGTATCTGAGTCGTATAGCAGATATTCGCCGTAAAGGTGAACGGTGTCGCCCTTGTAAATATGTACCTTGCTGTATGCTTCAATCAGATTTTTTAAAGGAAAGAAATGGGCACTGTCACAGGTCATATAGGTTTCATTGTGCTTGAATTTTACATTTCCAAGCAATCGCCTCATTTCCCCCTGGTTGACCATCAGGTCGGTATGTATTATCTCTATTTTCTTCTTATCCTGTATTTCAGTTTCCCGGGCATTCACAGTGCTGAAGGGCAGGATAAAAAGTGTGACAAGAATAATAAAGTCTATCACCTTTACTTCAGCCATCCCCGGTTATTGAATTTGCATGTTTTGAACCTGTCACTGATCTTGATATAGGTCATTTCCATTTTATCCTTTATCCAGTCCATGTATATTCCCGACCTTTTATTGGACAGGGCTATCTCATGCAGAAAATTATAGTCGTCTTTCAGGTTAGCCACATGTGGCTCGGTCTGTTTGTTCAGCTTCATTATCCTGAAAACGGTTTTGCCTTTCTCGTCCTGCATCCTGAATCCTTCGGATATTTCATTAATATTCATCTCTCTCACCACCATATACATTTCCTGGGGCAGCTTATCTATCTCAATCAGGCTCTCCCTGGTGTCGGATGTAACATATAAGCCCCCGTTCATACGGCTTCCCGTATGTGTGGAAAACCTGAAGGCTGCTTCCTGGAAGCTCAGTGAATCAGAGCGAATGAGATTTGCTATGCTGTCGAGCCTGTTCATTGCTTTTACTGTTTGTTCGGGGGTGATCTTTGGTTTGATCAGTATATGTCTTGTATTAACCATGTTGCCCCTTCTTTCAATAAGTTCAATGATATGAAAGCCGTATTGTGACTCAATAATTTTCGACACCTGGTTTTTTTTCAGGCTGAATGCTTCATCTGCATATGCCTTGTCAAGGTTGGCCTTAACCTGGAAACCAATTTCCCCGCCTGCTGCTGCAGATGCTTCATCTTCCGAATATAACACAGCCAGTGCCCTGAAACTTTCTCCTTCAACAATCCTCCTTCTCAGGTCAAGTAGCTGTTGTCTTGTTCTCAGTTTACTCTCCTCCATCCCGGGAGGATCAATCTGTATTATGCTTACCTCCACACGGGCAGGCATCAGGGGCAGGCTGTCGGCCGGCACGGATTCATAGAACCTTCTTACTTCCTCCGGGGTAATTGCAATATCCATAGCCAGGTTGCTTTGAACCTGGCCTGCCAGCTGCTGCTTTTCCATCATGGGCCTCAGGTCTCTCCTTATCTCAACCATACTTTTTTTGAAGTATTGCTCAAGGGCTTCTTCCGAACCGGCACGCATGACAAAATCATTGAGCCTTTCATCAAGCATCCTGTTGATGTTATCAGTTGAAATCTGTATGCTGTCGATCCGTGCCTGGTCAAGGAAGAGTAACTGAATAAGGAGGTCTTCGAAAACTTCACACCTTATTTCCTCTTCAGGCCTCGGGTCACCCATTGTCAACTGCTGTAGCACCATGTTTTCAACATCCGACAGGAAAACTGTTTCATCCCCGACGATGGCCGATACCTCATCAATAAGGTACTGGGAGAAAGTGTTGGCAGTGAATAAAACAAATACTAACAGACTGGTAAATATGCGATTAACTATTTTCATCTTAAACATAATTCTTAATGGTTCTTAATTGATATTACTTGAAAACCCTGAAACCGTTATCCCTCATTCCTTCATTATAAATACCTGTTTCAAGTTCCTGTAAAAAATCTATTTTCCTGTTGTTCAATATTATTGTTCTGATATCGTCCCTTACATATTCAGGAGGTGCTATGGACCCCTTCAGCCTGAAGTCCCTGATATTCACCATGTAATAAAATGAAGAATCACTGCATTCATGATACCTGTTATTCCTCAGGAAGTAAGCTTCATTCTCTATATCAACGGGTAGTTCTCTCAGCAGAAAATTCATGTTTATCCATCTTTCTCCAAAATCATCGAATTTTTCTGCAAACTGGTATGCATAACTCTCAAGGCTCTGAATATCATTTTGCCTGTCTGAACGGAACCATGCCCTTGCCCTGTCTATGTTTGGTGCTTCAACAGGGAGCTTGAGAAACAGGGCCTTCAGTAAATTGTTCTGGAGAGTGAAATTCTGTAAATGGGAGTCATAATAATCCCATATCTCCTGTTCACTCACACTTGTATCCATTTTTTGCAGCATCATCTGCTGCTCATACTGGTAGATCATAAGGTTTGCCCTGGTTTCTTCAATCTTATTGTTTATCTCGTTCTGGTATTCCTCTGAAAGGTTATCTTCAGCCTTGCTCAGTATGAGTTCGTTCCGTATCCACCTGTCAATATAGTTACGCACTATACTTATGCTGTCTTCCTTGCTGAACCCGTTATTTGCATTAAAAGGTATCTGGTCGGTATACAAATATTTATCTCCCACCTGGGCTACAGGATCACGTCCGGCATTGTTATTATAATTGTTGCATGCCGTGATAAGAAGAATCATACTGCATGCACTTATAAATTTTATCATTTTCTTAATTCGGATTTAAGTTTTTCCATCTTGCTGCTGTCGATTGCTACCTCGTATTTCTTACCCAGTTCATCCAGCCATTGTTCCTCGAGGTATTCCTGGTAGCCACTTATTAATATCCCCCTGACATCTTCAGGATCTTTATATCTTTCCCTTTCAATCTCGAGTATATCAACAAGTATTATACCATTATTATCCCGGACCTGGCTCAGACCCCTTTTCCATCTTACATTGTCGAGGTTTACATTTTCACCCTTTTCCCATTTACCTTCTGTAATCTGAACCAGGGTGTCCTGTCCGCTGACCGCTTTGTTCATTATTCTCTGATAATAATTATCCCTGCCATGATGCCTTCTGATAGCCCTCATTATCCTTCTTGTATTTCTTTTCCCTGCATCATCTGCAATATGAAAGATCCTTGCCAGGGCCAGGGGTTCATCCCTGAATTCTTCTTTCCTCGTATTGTAATACTTTCTCAGACCCGTGCTGTCTTTTTCAGATCTTGACCATATAAGGCTGTCTGATATTTCAAAGAAGAGAATACCGTCATAAAATTCATTCATCAGGTAACGAAATTCAGGGTACTTGTCTTCAAGTATTGAATTTTCG
>JAZBOI010000177.1:0-8546 GCA_036351095.1 Bacteroidales bacterium
CAGTGTAAAGCGATCAACAGGGATGTCTTTTGAGCCATCAGGTATCCAGAGGTTGTGGATGCAGGGAGTTTTCAGTTGCCTGCCCATTTCCGCTCCTATCTCCCGGCACCTTTTCACATGTTCTATCCAGAATTTTCTGTCTGCTTCATTCTTTGAGGAAAGGGTAAAACCATCATCTGCCCTGGGATGAGAAAAGCATGTACAGTTAAAATCCATTCCAATACCCATTGTCTTTGCCCAGTCTATCCACGACCTGAAGTGTTTTATTTCAATCTCGTCTCTGTCGACCCGTTTATCTCCGAAATCACCATATATTGCATGAAGGTTCAGGCGTTGCTGACCCGGTAGCAATGCCATCACCTTTTCAATATCCTGTTTAAGTTCGGCAATATTCCTTGCCTTGCCCGGGTAGTTACCGGTAACCTGTATCCCTCCCCCTCCAAGCTCAGCACCTGGTGTCTCAAATCCTCCCACATCATCGGCCTGCCAGCAATGAAGGCTTATATTAACTTTATCCATCATTTCCAGAACCCTGTCGGTATCAACTTCCAATTCTGCATACTGTTCCCTGGCCAGTTTATAAGCCTCTTCAATTATTTTTGTTTTTTTCATGGTCGTTAAATAATATTATGTTTTCAGTCTTTCGTTCGTAAATATTCTCAGTATTTCCATCCCTGGTATGGCAGGCAGAAATCCGGATTTTGCGCCAGGCATTTCCCGTATTTTTTCATTCAGCCCAGGTTAATCACGAATGTTGAAAGTATAAGGATCACAATTCCTACAACGAGGACAATCATGGTTTTCTTTCCTGCGCCCTTCCATTCATTCAGGATAATACCCCAGATATTGCTGAAAGCTATATTAAGGGCCATTAAAATACTCCATGCAAATACAGCTATTCCTTCGGGAAGCATGCTTTTCCCCATGCCGAAAAAATGGAATTGGAGGAACCACAGCAATCCTGCAAGAAAGGTAAAGAACAGGTTATTAAAGAACACACTGCCGGGAACAGAAAGATAGTCTTTATAGGATTTATTTTTAACGTTCAGATATGCACAGTATCCAAAGTTGGTAATAAAACCTCCTATAAGTATGAATATGAGTGTCACATTACTCTGGAAAAGGGGGTTAACTCCAAACCCAAGAGCAATTTTTTCAATTGGCTGACCAACTTCATAGCCATAATTAAATGCAGCACTCATGATCCCTGACAAAACAGCTATGATCACTCCTTTTTTAAGGGCAAATTCCCTTATTGCAACTCTTCGTTCTTCGTCACTCATATTTTTTTGTTTGAGTGACCCTGCATATCCTATAACAGCTATACCGCTAACGCATACAGCCACGCCGGTAAGCATAAGAATGCCTTCAGCAGTCCTTAAAAGGTTTTCTCCTGCAACCAGCGGGGGTATTAGTGTCCCGAAAGCAGCACAGAAGCCTAGCGCAATGCTCTGACCCATAGCCACACCCAGGTACCTTATACTCAGTCCGAAAGTCAGTCCTCCAACCCCCCATAGTGCACCAAAGAGCACTGCCAGCCATTTAGCTTTTGACGGTGCTGCAGCTATTATTTCAAAGAGTGTACCTTCAGGAAGGGAAAATAGTGCGAAGAGCCAGGGTGCTATTAACCATGCAGCCACTCCCTGGGATATCCAGTATGATTCCCATGACCATTTTTTTACTTTCCTGAATGGCACGTAAAAGCTTGATGCCCCAAGGCTTCCGATGGCAATCAAACCAATGGCTGCAAGTGAATTCATAATACCGGATTTAAATACAGTAAAAAATCCCTGAAGAAAAAGGCTTAATTTACATAAATATCAGATACGCACTAAGCATAATTTTTATTTTTTTTTTTGATTTTTAGAGCTACATTTGCATCGCCAAAAATTATTACCCATTTGGCAGGGCTAAAAATGCCCAGGTGGCGGAATTGGTAGACGCGCCAGGTTGAGGGCCTGGTGGCCGATTATGGTCGTGCTGGTTCGATTCCAGTCCTGGGCACAGGCTAAGAGCCAGACTGAAAATTCAGTCTGGCTCTTTTCATTGGGATATTGTGCCAGTAACCCCTGCCCCTGAAGGAAAGACAGGGAGCCAGTATCTCTTTAAGGCCCGGATTGCCGGACAGACAGCAGACCCTGGCAAAAAACAGCTGAAATAAGGAAGAAAGAAGCAAAAGGCAGTTAAGCGAATTTTATTTAAGTTTGCATATATAAACAATTTATGCATATGAAAGCACATGATAAGTCCAATCCGGTAAGATATATTCCCGACGAAAGGCGGTATGATGTAATGAAATACCGAAGGTGCGGGAAAAGTGGTATACTGCTTCCCCTTCTATCTCTTGGCCTGTGGCATAATTTCGGCTTTATTGATTCGCTGGAAAAGGCAAGGAAGATATCAAGGAAGGCTTTTGACCTGGGGATCACACATTTTGACCTGGCCAATAATTATGGCCCTCCTTTCGGATCTGCCGAGGAATCATTTGGAACAATACTGAAAAAGGATCTTGGCCCCTACCGCCATGAAATGTTTATTTCAACGAAAGCAGGCTTTGATATGTGGGACGGGCCCTATGGAAATTTTGGCTCACGCAAATACCTGATAACAAGCCTTGAACAAAGCCTTAAAAGAATGGGCCTCGATTATGTTGACCTTTTTTACCATCACAGGCCCGACCCGGACACGCCCCTGGAGGAAACAATGCTTGCACTTGACCAGATAGTAAGGTCAGGTAAAGCCCTCTATGTCGGGATCAGCAATTATGATGCTGATATGACAGCGGAAGCATCCCGCATACTCGGTGAGCTTCGCACTCCTTTCATTATCCACCAGGCCCGCTACTCGCTGTTTGACAGGTGGGTTGAGGATAAGCTACTGGACACCCTCGACAGTCTGGGAAAGGGCATGATAGCTTTCTCCCCCCTATCACAGGGTATGTTAACAGATAAATATCTGAACGGCATACCTGAGGATTCCAGGGCAGGAAAGGAAATGACCTACCTTGAAAAGAACCAGGTACTGTCAAAACTTGACATGATAAAGGCATTGAATGAACTCGCACTTGCCAGGGGCCAGAAGCTCAGCCAGATGGCACTGGGATGGATACTTATTGATAAGAGGGTGACATCAGTGCTTATCGGGGTTAGTTCCGAGAACCAGCTCGCAGAGAATATATTATCGCTTGATAATATTAAATTCTCAGACGAAGAAATTGATCGCATAGACAGAATCCTTAAGTAAAAATCAATGCAGGTATATAAATTCGGAGGAACATCAGTCGGGTCGCCCGATAGGATGAAAAATATTGCCCGCCTGCTGGAAGGCAATAAGGATCTTATAGTTGTTCTTTCGGCTGTTTCAGGGACAACAGACAGGCTGGAAAAAACCACCGGGCTCCTCTCTGATGGTAATAAGAAAGAAGCTGCAGAGGAATTTGATTCCATGCGTGCAGATTATCTTGAGCTTCTCCCCGGGCTTTTTAAGGACCTGAAAATTGAAAAAGAAGCCCGCGAAATAATTGAGTCCCATTTTGACAACCTGAGATCGTTCACGCTCAAGGAATTTTCCAGGAATGATGAAAAAGCCATACTGGCCCAGGGAGAACTGATAAGCACAGCGCTTTTCTTCCTTCTCTGCAAGGAGATGGGCTTAAATGCATCCCTGCTGCCCGCCCTGAGCTTTATGAGGATAGACAAGGACGGGGAACCCGATATGTTTTATATAAGGGAAAATCTCGTTCGCGAACTTAAAGAACACAGGGGAAAGAATATCATTATTACCCAGGGATATATATGCCGTAATGTGTTTGGAGAGCTTGATAACCTAAAAAGGGGTGGCAGTGATTATACAGCCACCATAATAGGAGCATGCCTTGAGGTCAGTGAGATACAGATATGGACTGATATAAGCGGGCTGCATAATAATGATCCGCGCTTTGTCAGGGACACAAAGGTTATAAGGGAGCTTTCCTTTGATGAGGCAGCAGAGCTATCGTATTTCGGCGCAAAGATTTTACATCCCACCAGCCTGGTACCTGCCAGGAGCAAGGGCATAGCTGTAAGGCTCAAAAACAGCCTGCAGCCGGAGGATGAAGGGACAATAATAAGCAATAAAAGCAAGGATAGCGGCTACAGGGCTGTGGCTGCCAAAGACGGTATCACGGCTATAAAGATCAAATCTGACAGGATGCTCCTGGCCTATGGTTTTTTAAGAAAAATATTCGAAATATTTGAGAACTACCGCACTCCCATTGATATGATAACAACTTCCGAAGTAGCGGTTTCACTTACTATTGATGATGATACCATGCTTGAAAATATCGTCAGCGACCTCCGGGAACTGGGGCATGTGGAAGTTGAAAAGAACCAGGCGATAATTTGTGTGGTGGGTGATTTTATTGCTGAAAAAGCCGGAACAACAATTGAGCTATTCACTGCCCTGCAGGGCATACCTCTACGGATGATATCATATGGTGGCAGCAGGCATAATATATCATTGCTTACTGACAGCCGCTATAAGAAAGAGGCCCTTAATGCACTTAACAACCACCTTTTTACCAGGAACCGGGATGTTTGATAAAGATACAGTGGATAAATTCTCAGGATTAAGGACTCCTTTTTACTACTATGACATGGAGTTCCTTGATAAAACTATTGATATAATCAGAAATGAGTCAGGGAGCTACGGATACAAAATACACTATGCCCTTAAAGCCAATGCCAATGAAAAAATATTACGACGGATTGCCTCGGCAGGATTTGGAGCCGATTGTGTGAGCGGCAATGAAATTCTGATGGCCATAAAATGTGGCTTCAAACCCGGCGAGATAGTGTTTGCCGGTGTGGGTAAGACAGATGATGAAATACTGACGGGGATAAAAAATGATATATTCTCATTTAACGTGGAATCCCTGGAGGAAATAGGGGTAATAAATAAACTGGCAGAGGAGAATAATTACACTGCAAGGATCTCAATCAGGATAAATCCCAATGTCAATGCCTTCACGCACGATTACATAACAACGGGTATTGAAGAGGCAAAATTTGGCATTAATATATGGGAGCTTGAGGAAGTAATTGAAAAGATTCACGCTTCAGGCAATATTGAACTGATAGGCCTGCATTTTCACATAGGTTCACAGATAAGGCGAATGAGTGCATTCAGGAGCCTGTGCACACGCATAAACGAGTTACAGGAGTGGTTTGAAGACCATAATATTGAAATTAAACATATTAACGCAGGAGGAGGACTGGCAATTGACTATAAGAACCCTGAAAGAATAACTGATTTTAAAGAATATTTCAGCATCTTCAATGAGCATCTTAAACTGCATAAAGGCCAGGTGCTGCATTTTGAACCGGGTAGATCTGTATGCGGGCAGGCTGGAAGCCTGATAACGCGTGTTCTTTATACAAAGGATGGCAGGAAGACCAGGTTTGCAATTGTCGATGCTGGTATGACTGACCTTATAAGGCCCGCCCTCTACCAGGCCTATCACAAAATTGAGAATATCACTTCCGCTGATGTCCAGGAGAAATATAATGTGGTAGGACCGATATGTGAATCCTCTGACAGTTTTGCCAAGTATATTGATCTTCCGCGAACCAGGAGGAACGATCTGCTGGCAATCAGGTCGGCCGGAGCCTATGGTGAAGTAATGACATCAAATTATAACCTCAGGGAAAAGGCCCCGTCAGTCTTTTCTGATGACCTGTAGTTGTTGAATTCATCGCTTATTTTCATATTTTTGTCTCATGATTATTATTGCTGACAGCGGGGCAACAAAGACCAACTGGTTAATATCTGACGGGGGGCTTGTGAAGGAAAGGGTCCAGACTACCGGGCTCAATCCTAATTTTTCAAGCATTAAGCAGATAAAATCAGTCATAAGTGAAAAGCTTTCACCACTACTTCAACCAGGTCAACAGGCTGAGATTTATTTTTATGGTTCAGGCTGCTCAGGGGAGTTCCTGTGCAATAAAGTCAGAACGGCCATCGCCGAAGTTTTCCCGGGCTCATATATTGAAATCAGCAGCGACCTGCTGGGAGCAGCAAGGGCTTTGCTCGGTAAAAGCCGGGGTATAGCCTGCATACTGGGAACAGGCTCAAATTCCTGTCTCTACGACGGGACCAGGATAGTAAACAACATCCCACCCCTGGGCTTCATCCTTGGAGACGAAGGAAGCGGAGCCAGCCTGGGGAAAAGGCTGCTTGCAGATTATCTTAAGGGTATTATGCCTGAGGAGGTGGTAAACTTATTCGGGAAGGAATTTGCAACTGATAAAGAGAAGGTAATAAAAGAAGTCTACCGGGGTGAGTTCCCAAGTAAATACATAGCCAGTTTTGTTGTTTTCCTGAAGGACAATATTGGAATGCCCTATTGTTCGACCCTTGTAAGGGATGCCTTTAATGACTTTATCAACCGCAATGTAAGGTTTTATGACGGTTATAAAAAAATGAAAATATCTTTCACCGGGTCCATTGCCTGGCATTTCAGGGATCTACTTGAAGGTGTACTGAATGAAAACGGCCTGCTCACAGGTGAGCTACTGAAGGAACCGTCTGAGAGGATAATGGAATATCACTTACAGGAAAAGAATCTATGACAGGAGATAACAACATAACGGAATCAGAATCCCTGTACAGGGATATAGATAAAATGTCGACCCGCCAGATACTGGAATGTATAAATGACGAAGACAGCAAGATAGCAACTGTTGTTCGTTCTGTTATACCTTCCGTACACAGGCTGGTGGACCAAGTGGCTGAAAAAATGAAAAAAGGAGGCCGGCTCTTCTACATAGGTGCCGGAACAAGCGGCAGGCTGGGCATAGTGGATGCATCGGAGATCCCTCCCACCTTTGGCCTCGATCACGGTTTTGTAATAGGACTTATAGCCGGTGGTGACGGTGCGATACGAAAAGCCGTGGAAAAAGCTGAAGACAATGAAGAGCTTGGCTGGTCAGACCTGGAAGCTTACAATATTGATCAGATCGATACGGTTGTCGGGATAGCCGCCTCTGGCAGAACACCTTATGTCATTGGTGCCCTGAAAAGAGCACGCGAAAGGAATATTTTAACAGCCTGCATTACCAGTAATCCTTCCACGGAACTTGAAAAACATGCTGATATCCCTATCGTTGCGGTCACGGGTCCCGAGTTCGTTACCGGGAGCACAAGGATGAAAGCAGGTACAGCCCAGAAACTGATTCTCAACATGCTTACCACGGCAGTGATGATAAAGCTGGGGAGGGTAAAGGGCAATAAGATGGTTCATATGCAGCTGACAAACCAGAAGCTCATTGAACGGGGGACAAAGATGATAGTTGAAGAACTGGGCATCGACAGTGATAAAGCCCGCAACTTATTATTGCTTCACGGGTCGGTTAAGAAGGCGCTTGATGCAATGGATAATAACTGATCGTATATCGGCCCAAGTTTTTTCCATTAGCCCCTGCCACGGACCAGTCATTTATTTTTTGGGCTTCCTCTCAAGTTTACGTATGACCAGTGAACGGTCGCGTTCAGCCATACCCTTACCACCGGTATAATCAACCCAGGCTATGAATGTATTTATCTCGTTTTCAACAAGCTGGTCGGTCCTTATATAAATATCATCCATATAACCCCTGAGGTCCCAGTTATTATGAAATTCTTCCCAGACGTCGACATAATAGACATATGGTCCAAGGCCGGAGAATACGACCTTACCGTTAGAATTGGTATTACCTTCAGCAACCATATCTTCCTCCCTGTCCCAGGCGGTAAGACTTGGATAAAGCCTTACATTGGCTCCTTCAACCGGGTATGAATCATTCCATTCCAGGACTTCTACCTGGAGGATAGTCGGAGATGTTACGGTGATGGTCTGGTAGGCCTTGTCAGAAGCACCGGTTTTGCTGTAAGCTGTAAGCATCACCTCGTAAGTACCCGAGGCTGAATAGCTGTGAATAGGGTTAACCACACTGGAAATGTATCCGTCATCAAAATCCCACTCATATTCAACGGAATTATAAGAATCATTTGTAAAATATATCTCTTCACCTATATAGGCATGGACTTTATCAACTGTGAAAAATGCATCGGGATATATTTCGCAGGAACTCAGTATCACGGAGAAAATAAAGCTGATGTAAAGAATCTTTTTCATGATTATAGATTTTAATTACAACAAATATAAATCAAATTTAGTGCCAATACTATTTTAAGGCTCAGGTTCGGGCTCTGATGCCCCACCGGAGGGGTATAATTTGTTGTTTCAGTACCGGGCATTATTATTATTCACCCTTGGGAAAATATCATTATCTTTGCACCCTGAAATAAAAGTGAATGGATACTATGATCAATATAAGGTTTCCGGATAATTCAGTCAAAAAATTTGAAAAAGGCACAAGCAGCCTTGATATTGCCATGAGCATAAGCCCGGGCCTGGCGAGGCAGGTATACGCTGCCACTGTAAACGGTGAAGTAAGGGATCTCAATATGCCTGTCAATGAAGACGCCAGCGTGATTTTTCATAAATGGGAAGATGATGAAGCCCGGCA
>JAZBOI010000178.1:0-3740 GCA_036351095.1 Bacteroidales bacterium
GCCGCCTCCGGTGCTATCGACATATTAACCAGGTCGGCACCCCATATGCGGAACATTTTTGACTCGGCACGCGTTGAGAATCTGGGACCCTCGATTGTTATTATGCAACCTTTGTCATGTACCGGCACAGCTGTTCTTTCTGCCGCAGCCATAAGTGCTTCTCTCATTGAAGCATCAAAGGGGTCGGCCATCGGCGTATGTTTCATGTCGCCCGGATCAAAAGCTTCATGGAAGCTCAGATCCCTTCTGCGTGTAAAATCGATGAACTGGTCTGGCAGTATGATATCGCCCCTGCCTATATGTTCGCGCAGGCTTCCACATGCTGTTGTGGAGATAATTTTACTGCATCCGTTTTCCTTTAATGCCCACAGATTAGCCCGGTTATTGACCTGGCTGGGAGGGATGGTGTGTTGGCGGCCATGCCTTGACAGGAGTATTACAGGTCTTTTTTCAATAAAACCCCGTATAAGTGGCGATGATGGCTTGCCCCAGGGAGTTGTGCAGCTTATCTCTTCCCGGTCCTTGAGTATGTCCGGATCTTCAAGTCCCGAACCGCCTATTATTCCTATATGCCCCATTAATCTTCTCCTATATATGACATAAGGACATTAATGGCTTCATCCATTTCATTTCCGAAGGTAATAATACCTGAAGGGTCGCCGCCCATAACTATTATCCTTTTCTCAATTACATCGCTTTCGCGGAAAAGCCTGAATATATCCACGGCCAGTCCGGCAGTGCCATATTCAAATTCTTCCTTTGTTGTGGGCACTTTGTCTTTAAGATGGTTCCACAGTTCGAGGTTATGAACATGAATAATTGCATTTGTCCCGGCATCGGCCTGGTAAATGGCGGCATGGGTAAGCGATTCGGAGGAAGCTTTGAGGGGGCCGGTGCACTTGATGGCATTATCATCGAAATTAAAACCATCCACCCTGACGTAATGCTCGGGCTCCAGCACGGGAATTTCCCCGGTTGATGACGCTGTGATGTAAAACCTGTTGCTTTCACCATGGCGGTGGCTCATATTGCCGAAACCGACACCATTCTCGTAAGCCCCTATCAGATCCATATTGAATAATACCTCCCGCCAGTAATTGATAATATTATATTGTTCATCGGGGATGACAGGACCCGATTGCGTCCAGTAACAGTTGAATTTAATAACTCCTTCCATATGTGATCTTTATTTTCCTGATAACATTTTTCTTACAGATTCTTCATCGGCCCTGCATATACCTTTTTCGCTTATTAAGCCGGAGATAAGGGCGGCAGGTGTTATGTCGAAACCATAATTTGCTGCCCTGGCCTTTTCCGGACCTATCCTTACATTAACTATCTCATCATTGTATAAACCTTCGGTATAGAGTACTTCTTTTTCATCCCTTTCTTCCACCGGTATTTCCTTTAAAGCGTTTTTAACACCGGTATCAAAGGATGAAGTTGGCAGTGCAACATAAAAAGGTATATTATTCTCCCTGGCTGCCAGTGCCTTGAGGTAGGTGCCGCTCTTGTTCGCTGTATCGCCGTTTATTGCTGTGCGGTCGCTCCCTGTAATAACCATGTCCACCCTTCCCGTCTGCATCAGGTAACCGCCGGCATTATCCGTGATTATGGTGTTGGGTACTCCATGATTACCCAGCTCCCATGCAGTGAGTCGCGATCCCTGGTTGCGCGGGCGTGTCTCATCAACCCATACGTGTATGTTTATTCCCCTGTCATGGGCCAGGTAAATGGGGGCTGTGGCCGTTCCATAGTCAACACAGGCCAGCCATCCGGCATTGCAGTGGGTCAGGATGTTGACCGTATCGCCTTTTTTCTTTTTGCTCAATTCGCTGATAATATCAAGTCCAGCCTGTCCTATTTTTTTGCACCTGCTCTTTTCTTCTTCAGCCATTTTTCCTGCTGTTTTCAGTGCTGCCTCCACAAGCCTGTCGCGCCGGCATAATCCTGAAAGCACATCCAACTGCCTGTCGACAGCCCATGCAAGGTTAACTGCTGTGGGGCGGGCCGATTTTAAATATTTGGCTGCATTGGCCAGGTGATCACGGGTACGTGTGTGTATTGTTATCTCGAGGCATGCAAGGTACATGCCGTAAGCAGCAGCCACCCCTATAAGGGGAGCCCCCCTGAGGTTCATATTACTTATGGCATTGAATATATCTTCTACCGTCCTCAGTGAGAGTATCTCAAATCTGAAAGGCAGTTTGGACTGATCGATGACCATAAGCTCGCTCTTATCGTCTTTATTGAGCCAGATGGATTCATAATGTTTTTCTCCGATCAGCATTCCCTCCTTGTATTTCGTGAGCATTGGATGCTCAAAATTAATAAAAATATGGATTGTTGTAAAAGGCAGCAGGGCGAAAAATGAATATACCTGTCAGTAAGCCTAAGCAATGCTGATTCCAATGAGTTTGCCTTACTTCCTTACTATCCCGTAAAACAAAATATCAATTATGGCGTCAAGCCTTGCATCCAGCCCATAGTTCCTCTTCTGCCAGAAAAGCGGTAATTCCAGTCCCTTCAGGGCAGTCTGTACCGCCAGTGCCGACAGACCGGTATTTTCAAGATTGAAGTGACCGCTGCGTACACCCCTCCACAAAAGGTACCTCAGAAAGGCAATCTCCATCAGGTCGTATTTTTCACGCTGCTTATCTATGAAATCAAAATGATCGAGATCCCTGTTGAATATGGCGTTATAATAGTTAGAGAGTTTTTCGAACGAATCCATCCTGACCTTCACATATTTTCTCAGTATAGCTTCGGGATCGTCAGTGCTCTTAACCACTTTAGAAAGCACATTTTTAAGCACCTGGGCTTCGTGGTCAATCACGGCCTCGAAGATCTCCTCCTTGCTCCCGAAATAATAATATATGGAACTCTTTCCTTTATTCAGGGATGCGGCAATCTCCTCCATGGTGGTCTTTTTGAAACCATACCTGCTGAATATCTTACTTGCACTCAGCACTATCTTTGCCCTAAATTGATCTTTATCAACCATTTGTTGATATATTGCATTTAAGGTGCAAGATATGGATATTATCCGTTAAATGAAACTTTAAGGAGCTTTTTTAGAATCAAATGGTCGATTATTCGAATCCTTTACCAGCTTAATGGCTGTTTTTACATCTCACTACTGCCTGGCTTCCTTCAGCCGGTGCCTTCGCAAACTGATCACCAGGCCGGCTATACCGATAATTACAAAGGGTATACTCAGCCACTGGCCCATGTTAAGTGCCATAGTCGATTCAAATTCCACCTGGTCTTCCTTGACATATTCGACGAAGAACCTGAATACAAAAACCATTATCAGGAACAGGCTGAAAGGCAATCCCTGGATAAAATTGCCTTTCTTTCTCCAGTATATCCGGAGGAGAATAATAAAGGTAATTAAGTATGCCAGTGCTTCATATATCTGCGTTGGATGCTTTGGGACAGTCTCCCCGTTACGCAGGAAGACAAAGCCCCAGGGCAGGGTTGTTTCAACCCCGTATATTTCTGAATTCATAAGATTACCCAGCCGTATCATTGCACCACCCAGGGCAACCACTATCACTATACGGTCGAGTATCCATATGTATGGCTTTTTCTCTTTTCTTACAAAGAGCCACAGGGCTAACAGTATACCTATTGCTGCGCCGTGACTTGCCAGTCCGCCCCGCCATATCTTAAGTATCTCGATGGGATTGCTAAGGTAATAATCAGGCTCATAGAAAAGGCAATGTCCCAGGCGTGCC